>JBDSBP010000177.1:0-13384 GCA_039921525.1 Chitinophagaceae bacterium
CGAAGCCGGCTGGCAGCAGGTCTGTAATTACAATATTATCAATACGGCCCTGGTAAGACTTTTCTATGGTTACCTGCACTATTACGAGGTCATTCTGTTTAAAGGAATAACCAGGTATCGCTTTACCGAAACGGTCAAAGAATTTACGACGGACCTTGATGTAACTGTCTTCCTCTTTGTAAGCGCCGCTCACACTAATACCTTCGCTTTGCCACCAATAATACAAACGCCCTTCTCCTTTGGTTGAAATATCAATTGCTGCCCCACCTAATTCTTTTGCTGACAATCGAACCGCTGCCCCATTTACTTTCACAACCACTTTACCATTCTGCGTTATCTCTGCGGTTACTGTTGACTTGGCAGCAGCTTTTGATAATTTCCCTAAAGCCAGGAAGCTGAAAGCCGATTCCTGGGTACTATACCAACTGCGTTGTTTTAGTTTATCAGCTACATGCCTCGCCATAACCGGGATCTGCGCATTGGCAGGATCAACATCTATCAATACATTCAACGCAATAGCTTCATCGCGGATATCTGAATAAAAGCTTCCGCCTGTCTGGGGCACGGATACTTCTCCGCTGAAAGACGCCGGTAATAACTCTTTGAATTTATCTTTATCTCCGGCCGTGGCATATGCTGCTGCTAATAAATACCGGCTGTCCAGGCTCAGAACCTGTTGGTTGGCCTTATAATAATTCATAACACTTTTATTAGGTCGCGCAGCTATAGCCAGCACATATAAACCATATGCCACTTCCTTCGGCGCTATTTTCTTTTGTTCGGTTCTGTTGTAATAATAGTTAACGGTTTGCTTGTTTTTTAATTTATTATTTATGTATGCCAGCAGTGTTTCAATAAGCGACTTATCCACCTCGTATCCTGCCTTCTGCGCTTCCAACAGGAACTGCGCGGCGTACGTGCTTACCCACCAGTTTTCAGTGCCTTCATTATCCCATAAAGTCACTGAACCATTATACAACTGTCGCATTTTAATTTTACGGATGGCCTCCTGTATATTATAATTGGCATTAGAAGTACCGGTCTTATTAACCTGTAGCATGTTGGTTAGGTCGCTGTAATACAATTGCGGGAATGCAGCAGACACGGCCTGTTCGGTGCATCCGTATGGATATTGTACCAGGTATTGTAACTGGCTGCCCAATTCCAATGCAGGAGAACGACTTACCACCAGTTTATAATCGGCACTGCCTGGCATAAAATCAATGGTATTAATAACAACATGCTGCGTGGCATTCCCCGCCACGGACCCACTTCCTGTTATTTTTTGTAAAGTAGATGCAGGACGAACGCTTATCTCCGTTTCCTCAACAAACTGCTCTCCCATTCCCTGCACCGAGATCTTTACTTTGCCTACGTTTACAGAAGCTGCAGCTACCACCTGGAAAACGGTTCGGTTTTCACTATTAGCTGCCAGGTTTACATTGGCGCTGTTGCTGCCGATCACCTGCAATGGGCCCGTGACCTGGATGCTGGCTACAGCGGAAGCACTTTTAGTAGTGGTATTAGTAATAGTGACGGGAACTGTAACAGTATCTTTCGGGCTTAGAAAACGTGGTAATGCAGAACTTAATACAATAGGATCTGCTACCTGCATAGTGGTTTCACCCGAACCAAAATTCTGATTCTTATATGCCACAGCCATCAGCCTCACCTGCCCGCTGAAAACAGGTATGTCAAACTCAAAGTTCGCTGTTCCATTACCGTTAGCTTTCACAATACCGCTCCAGTAAGAAACAATTTTGATACGTTTATTGGGCATAGGGTTGGTACGCTTGCTCATCTCGAGATCGGCGTCACCACCCGTACTGCTTAACCTGGCTTTTAATTCAGGGAATAGAAGTGGGTAGATGTCGTAGCTGTTTACTTCGAGGGCCTTTTTTGCATAGAAGAAATTATAAGGATCGGGTGTTTTAAAATCGGATACCTGTAATACACCATTGTCAACCGCTGCCAGCGTAACATAACTGCCTGGCTCGGATTTCACAGAAATTTTCTGATGAGTTCGGGATCGTACTGCTTTCTGTGCAGTAATCTCAACGGCCAGTTTCCTGCTTTTTTCTTCCACTTTAATCGACTGAAATCCGTGCGCTACGGTTAGAGGTATGTCAGAAACATCGTGCGGTTTTATGAGTGTGGCGGTTATATAAACGTTAGGCATATGCGCAGCCGAAAGTTTTAAATCCAGGGAAGCAGAGCGTTTGTCTACATTTACATATTGGTGTGAAATGATTTTATCGGTTTCCATCGTCACCAGCATCTTACCGCTAAAAGGTGTCTTGAACAATACCTTGGCGCTTTCGCCGGATAGATAGGCAGACTTATCTGTTTCAATATCAATATTTCCTTCCGTACTCACTTCAAAGGAACTGTTTTGTCCGCCCCAGCTACCATAACTATAAAACGACCTGCTGACGTAGTTGGTGGCGCCAGGCAGGGAAATACGAATCTCATATTCACCTGGAATACGTGGGACAAAAGAATAAGAGGTTTTTTCACCGGAGATTGTTACAGTATTTCCGGCTATTAATTTATCTTCCTTTTGCGAATCATAGCGGAAATAATTGCCCGATTTGGAAAGCACCGTTCTGTACTCATGCTTTATAATCTTCACATCAGCTTTGGCATCATTAACCAAACCTTCATTTTTATCTACGGCAATGATGGGAAATTTAATGGTTTGATTCAATGGGTAATAACCAGATTCTTCATAACCAACTCCAAAAAAAACTGGTTGTGTAAAAATATCGGCGGATGCACTTCGGCTTACCGGGCGACCCGTTTCATCGAAAACCGTTGCGTAAAAAGTTGCCTGTAGAATACCAATGTTGATATAGGTTTCAGGAACTTTAAATGATTCGCGGGCATCGCCATTTTGATCCGTTTTTCCTTCTCTTACAACCTTGTCAAAAAAACTGGTCTGGTTCGCCAGGCTAAAATCGAAGCGATCATATTTTTTTACGTTTAGTGATTTTTGTTTTGTTTGTATCTCCGCTTCGTAATTACGGTTAGCGGCCGGCGGTCCAAAAAAATTAACGGCATTAATCTGGAACTCGGTGGTTTCCCCCGCTTTGAGAGATGGTTTGTCCAATACAACTTTCACTTTAATTCTGTCTGGCACAAATTCTTCAATCATAAAAGCTTTTGCCGATAACAGGATATCATTCGAAGTGTACACTTCCAAAGAATAACTACCGGTAATGGCTACCGGCGAAATATCTATTGATCCTTCTGCTGAACCTTGTTCGTTAAGTGTTTTCCGGAAAGTCTTTAATTCTTTACCATTAGGCAAAAGAAATTTAAGCTTAATCGGCATATCTCCCGGTGAGTTCCAGATTTTATCACGGATGATAACTGAAAAATTTACTTTTTCTCCTGGCCGGTAAATATCTCTTTCAGCATAAATAAACGCATCCAGTCCTGTACTGTTGCTTCTTCTACCGCCGGTTTCAAACCTGGATAACTCCACTTTGGTGCTGCTAAAAGGCAGGTAATTAAAGTCACCCGCCGTTTTCGCAATTACCATCGCCGGACGGAAACCGGCAAACTCCTTCCTGGTATATACAACCTCCGCTATACCTTCCATATTGGTAGCGCCCATACCGAGTAACTGGTTGTTATACCCATATACCAAAATATTTACGCCATCCATTGGTGACGCCGTTTTGATGGAATTAGCAAAAACAACCATTTTATCGCTTCCTTCCCTGGCGATAAGACCGATGTCTGAAACGGAAATAAACCGGCTGTCTTTTATCCAGTAGTCATCTTTGGAACGAATAGAAATATGATAGATGCCTTTAAAATCAGGCAACCGTTCCGCCAGGTTAAATGTGAATAATCGGCTTTGCCCATATTTTGGTAATAAGCTCGTTTCAATTTCCTTTTCATACACAACATCCCCAAAAGTAGCATCGCCTTCTTCTTCGTAATAGTAATTTTCATTACCTATTGAAGACGTTTCACGAGGGTTATAACCATAGCGTTGCGCGGCGATCAGATTATTTTCATAGACCCTGGAGATAATCACTTTCACTTTAGGAACATTGGTCAGTTTAACCTCTATGTTTTTAAACCCTTGCCCTGATAAGTAAATTGCTTTGCTGTTTGTAAAACTAATGGCAGGCTCCAGTGCACCAAAGGCAAGGTTATTATTATATCCGTCTTTCAAAACACCTCCTAATTTTCCTCTCAGTCCTTTTGCTATTTTTAGTTCGTAACTTTTGGTTATATCGAAATTATCACTGCTTATCATAAAGCCATCATCAGTTTGCTCAACAGAAAATTTCACAAATGGGCTAAATAATAGATGAGAAGCAAGATTAGCTGTTAACACCGGCTGACTGGTTTTTACGGAAATAGTTCCCGTGGTACCGTTGTGTTCAGATAAAACATCATTGATGTTTAGCACAAAAGGGGAAGGTATCACAGATTGTATTTCTGAAACTTCTTTAGTGGTATTAGTCCCTCCCTCAGGTGCCAGGCCTTTATCGAGGAAAATTTTTGCATCGTAATCCCTGTCTTCAGCTTTCACATTCAACAGGCGGACGGTTATTTTATTATTGGTGGATAAAGTCTGCAGAGCATAATTAGCAGGCTTACCGTCTAATTCAAGCCGCAGTTTATCTTTTAAAGCAGTGGGATTTACAGGGTAATTAAAATACAGCTCTATCTGGGGAACCGCTGTATTGCTATTTTCATCCTGCAATACCCAGGCTATATTATTTGTTTCCCATGTCAGATCTGGTGTACGGAAAGCAACCTTATCCGTATTCTCCAGGCGCCCGTATTTTGAATGGCTAAGGATTTCATCATGGAAGATCGCCTTGAAAGAAGTGGCTGGCGGTAGCGGTTTAGAAGGTGAAAATACCAGTTCATCCGGATGTTCCCAGCGAAAACGTCCTTCTATGGCCGGTTTAAAACTGATATACTCAATCGATTCCCAACGGTTTAACTGGGAGTCGCCAACAAGGGCCTTGCTGAAATGAAAACTGAGATTGCCCAGTTGCGGCACTTCGTCCCGGGCGGTTGTAGCTTCAAGAGTCACCTTGGTTCTGTTACAGGAAATAAGAGAAAGGAAAAACACAGCAGCAAAAAACGAATAAACAATTTTACGCATACAAGTAATTTGGAATTTAGGGTATTATCAGGAGTATCTTCTAATAGTTCTTAGAATGGTGCGACAGTACAAAGTAAGTATTAATTTTTATCAGGATTAACTTTTAAAGAAATCATAACAACGAGATAGATGGTTTTGACATAAACTTCTTATTTTAACAGGTAGATTCGTACCATGGCGATAACCGTGATGTGCTTAATATACAAATGACAACTAAGAAAACTCATATAAACAAGACTATTCAAAAACTTTTTTTAGCTGTAATTATTATCATCATCTCATTTTTTCTTCTTAATCTTCTCTTCCCGGTTCCGGGCAAAATAGAGTATTCTACTATCATAACCGATAATAAACAGGAAGTTATTCATGCGTATCTTACCAGCGATCAAAAATGGAGGATGAAAACCGAATTAGGAGAGATTTCCCCCCTTCTCAGAAAAAACATTATAGAAAAAGAAGACAAATATTTTTACTACCACCCGGGAGTAAACCTATTGGCTGTCACGAGAGCATTTGCTAAAAATATTTTTCATCTGAAAAGAACCTCAGGAGCATCTACCATCACGATGCAGGTGGCCAGGATGATTGAACCAAAGAAAAGAACCTGGCTAAATAAAATTCGGGAAATGTTCAGGGCATTTCAGCTGGAATGGAAATATTCAAAAGATGAGATCCTGCAATTATACCTGAACCTGGTTCCTTACGGAGGTAATATCGAGGGTGTAAAATCCGCTTCGCTACTGTATTTTAAAAAGGCGCCCGATCACTTATCGCTGGCTGAAATTACTGCATTATCCATCATCCCCAATCGCCCGTCTTCCCTGGTTATTGGTAAAAATAATGCACGCATATTAGAGGAAAGGAATCAGTGGTTGCGGCGGTTTGCCAATGAAAAAGTTTTCACGTTGAAGGAAATTGAAGATGCCCTTCATGAACCACTTACTGCCAGTCGTGGGGCCGTTCCGCAACTCATGCCGCAGCTTTCCTATAAACTTAAAAAGCAGGGAGGTGATATTATATCCACTAATATCGAATTAAATACCCAATTGAAAATTGAGAAGCTGGTACAGGATTATGTTCGATTCCTTTACTTTAAAAATATACGCAATGCAGCCGTGGTAGTTATTGATAACAGCTCTCATAAGGTGATTGCTTATGTGGGTTCGGCCAACTTCGCAGATACGCTGGATGCGGGGCAGGTAAATGGCGCCGCTGCTATCAGGCAGCCCGGCAGCACTTTAAAACCCTTGTTATATGGTTTGGCGATTGACGAAGGGTTAATGACACCAAAAACAGTGATCACGGATGTTTCGACTAACTACAATGGGTATGCGCCCGAAAATTATGATAAAAAATTTAATGGTTATGTTACGCTTGAATATGCTTTGGAACATTCCCTAAATATCCCTGCTGTAAAAACCCTTCGTTTGATGGGAAAGAATGCTTTAGTACAAAAATTAGGTGAATGTGATTTCGGGCAGATAAAAAAAGACCAGGCAAAGCTGGGCTTGTCCATGATACTGGGTGGCTGTGGCGCTAGCCTGGAAGAGCTGACAGGCTTGTATTCCAGCTTTGCCAACGAAGGAGTTTATTGCAAGCCTTCGCTCACTTCCAGTAATTCGACTCCGCGGAAAAAGAGAATTTTATCCCGTCCTGCCACTTTTATGATCAACGAAATATTATCGAAAGTTAACCGACCGGATTTCCCGTTGAACTGGCAAAGCACAGAACGAATGCCAAAAATTGCCTGGAAGACAGGCACATCATATGGCAGGCGCGACGCATGGAGCATCGGTTATAATAAAAAATATACCGTTGGCACCTGGGTAGGAAATTTTTCAGGCATTGGCATTCCCGAACTTAGCGGCGCCAATATTGCCACGCCTCTCCTTTTTAAGATCTTTAACAGTATTGATTACGACAGTAATGAAGAATGGTTTCAGCAACCCAAAGATTGCGAGATGCGGATGGTTTGTACGGAAACAGGATTAGTTCCAAACGATCAATGTGCAGAAGTAAGGATGGATTATTTTATCCCGCTAATTTCTTCCACTAGCAAATGTAACAACCTACAGGAAATAATGATTTCCGCAGATAGCAAAATATCGTATTGCAAAAGCTGCATGCCGGAGAATGGCTATCAAAAAAAGTCATTTAAAATTATAACACCTGAAATGCAGGCTTATTTCACAGAAAACAAAATGGAATATGATAAGATTCCTCCTCATAACCCTCTCTGCGAAAAGATCTTTAGGGAAGGTTCTCCTCAAATTACCTTCCCATCAGACAAAGCCGAATACCTCATCAGCAAAAAAAATCCGGAACCATTGCAGCTCACCTGCAGGGTAGGCAGCGATGCGAATAAAGTATTCTGGTATATAAATAATAAATTTTATAAATCGTCCATGGCAGGCACCAAACAATTTTTTATTCCTGAAGAAGGCCCCACAAAAATTTCATGTACGGATGATAAAGGAAGGAATAAGGATATCTGGATTTCGGTGAGGTATGTGAACCTGTGAGGAAGGGCTATCGGCTGTCAGCTATCGGCTATCGGCTATAAGCTTTGCGTATTAAAGTTTATGTTGTAATATTCTGCAAAATACCGCTCTCATATGGAAAAATGAGACTGGTATAAAAGTCGAATATTTGCAGAATCGTATTATTTTAAAGTTTGTAGCAGCCTTTGTCGAAAGCCGATAGCCGAAAGCCGATGGCTGATAGCTACATCTTCTTCACACTCCCAGCCCCGCTAACACTCTGCTTAATATCCTTCGCATCACCTTTATATTTAATTTCGCCGGCTCCGCTTACTCGTGCATCGAGCTTCACGCTGGCGTACACTTCGGCATCTCCAGCTCCAGAAATAACCACTTTGGTATTTTCTGAAAGCAGGTCAAAACAATGGGCGTTTGCTGCTCCGCTTAACTCGAGGTCAAAGTTTTTGGTCTCGCCTTTAAGATTAACTGAACCGCTTCCTGAAATTTCCGCTTCCAAGGCCGGCGCATCTACTTCCATTTTAATTTCACCGGCACCACTTACATGCAGCTTCATTTTTTCGCTATTATTGATTCTTGTCTGGCCGATAATATCACAGGCTCCAGACACTTCAATGCTTTTGAATAAAGGTGCAGTAATATAAACCCTCATATCCCCGGTCGGATCCAGGTTATAACCTTCCTTACTTCTTATAATCAGTCGGTCACCATCTATTATTGTTTCTATGTAAGAGATCAGGTTTTCATCTGCTTCTATCATTACCTTTTTTTCATCACCCTGGGAAACATTTACTTTAATGGAACCCCGAACTTCTACCCTGTCGAAGGAAGATACATTCCGTTCCTGTGTTTGAATGTTCGAATTACCCTGAACCCGTTTACCACCCATAAACCGACAGGAGCTGATTAAAGAAAAGGAGACTAGTGCGAAAACAACGATTTTTTTCATGTTATGGGTTTGCAACAAAATTTGACAAAATAAGTCATATTCCAAAAATTTTTATTATGGTACCACTTTAAAACAGGTCCCCTTTTCATTAACCAGGAATAAAACCCTCTATTGCAATCTAACCTTAACCCTTTTGCATTCATCCATTTACATCCGACCAACAAATTATAAATAAAAAATATTCATAAAATCCTCAAATCCCTAAATCCTGGTTTATTTTCGCAGTTAACCGTAGAATTTGTATGCTATTCAAGATCCATTGGTGGGATGTAGTTTTTTATTCATTTTCACTGGTAACCATTGTTCAACTGTTTTACTATTTATTCTTCTTTCGAAGGCTGGCTTTCTTTAAACCTAAACTAAAAGAAAAGTCACAAACACATCCTTTAAGCGTAGTAGTATGTGCCAGGGATGAAGCGGTTAACCTGGCTAAGAACTTACCAGGCGTGCTCGTACAAACCTATCCTACCACGCATGAAGTTATCGTGGTAAATCATAACAGCCAGGATGAAACACCTTACTTCCTGGAGGGACTGAAAAGAACATTTAAAAATTTACAGATCGTTAATCTTACGCAGGAAGCGAAAGGAATTCCCGGTAAAAAGTATCCTTTATCCATCGGTATTAAAGAAGCTAAACATGAAATACTCCTGCTAACAGACGCTGATTGCGTGCCAGCCACCGAGTTCTGGATGCAAAAAATGCAGGATGGTTACGATGACGGAATTGACGTGGTATTGGGTTATGGCGCCTTTCACAAAAAACCAGGATTAATAAATAAACTGATCCGTTTTGAAACTTTTCATTCCGCACTGCAATACTTATCCTATGCCATTGCCGGATTTCCATATATGGGGGTAGGCAGAAATTTATCATATAAAAAAGCGCTGTTCTTTAAGCATAAAGGATTTTCATCTATCAACCATGTAGCCAGCGGCGACGATGATCTCTTCATTAGTATGGTTGCCAATAAAAGAAACACTAACGTAGTAATAGATTATGATGCTGTTACTTTATCTGAACCCGAAAAAACATTTAGCGGCTGGATACGCCAGAAGACAAGACATTATACCACCGGCAAATTCTATAAGCCGGTTCACAAATTCTTTTTAGGACTATATTCCTTATCACACTTTTTATTCTATCCTCTTTTTGCTGCAAGTCTGGTGGTTTATGACTGGAGAATAGTGTTGCCCGTGTTCGCAGTAAGGTTCAGCATACAAGGTTTGATTTATTACAAAAGCATGAAAAAGCTTAATGAAAAAGATCTTTTTGCCTGGTGGTGGTTATTTGATTTCTGGATGTTTTTCTATTATCTCATCTTTGCCAACTCATTATGGAAGAAGCCAAGGCCAACCTGGAATTGATTCTTGAATATTTCAGTGAATTCACCCCGCATCAACTACAACAATTTGCTGCCCTGGAAGAATTGTATAAAGACTGGAATAGCAAAATAAATGTCATCTCCCGAAAAGATATCGACAGCCTTTATGTAAAACATGTCTTGCATTCACTCAGTATTGCTACTTTGGACGGATTTAAACCCGGCACAGCAATCCTTGATATTGGTACCGGCGGCGGTTTTCCGGGTATCCCCCTGGCTATTTTTTATCCTGAAGTAACATTTCACCTCGCCGATAGTATCGGCAAAAAGATAAAAGTAGTGGAAGAAGTGGTGTCAGCGCTGGGACTAAAAAACGTCACCGTCCAACAAACAAGGGTGGAAGATATAAAAAACAGGAAATTTGATTTTACCGTTTCCAGGGCAGTAGCGCCATTAAAAGACCTTTGGAACTGGAGCAAACCTTTGCTTCGTAAAAGCGCTATCTCCAACAAAACGTTGCAGAACGAGTCAAACAATTTGCAGGAGAACCATACACTGCCTGGCCTTATCTGCCTGAAGGGCGGCGATCTTAAACAGGAAATAACCGAAAGCGGTACCCGTGTAAAGATGATGGAGATCTATAAAATTTTCCCGCTCGATTTTTTTAAGGATAAGTACATGGTGTATGTTAAGTTTTAGTCAGAACGCACACCTGACTTCCAGAGTCTTCAAGACCTCGAAAGTCTGCATCAGAATACTGCAAGTAAAAGTATTACCACAAAGTGGTATTTGCAATAAATGATAATAGCCTCATCTTTGCTTAAATTATTCTTATGGATATAACGGTTTGCATTGTTGATGATACGGATGATATACGTATGGCTTTGGAGGAAATTGTTTCCATGACCGACGGATACAAATTGTTAGGCGGGTTTTCAAGTGGAGAAGAAGCCCTCGAAAAATTGCTCGTTTTACGTCCCCAGGTAGTGTTGATGGATATTAATCTGGGTGGTATTAGCGGAATAGAATGCGTAAGAAGACTCAAACCGCAGAATCCTGATATTCTTTATATGATGTGTACCGTGTATGAAGAGGATGAAAAGATATTTGAAGCGTTAACTGCGGGTGCCAGTGGATATATCCTTAAAAAAACATCTCCCGGGAAATTACTGGAAGCTATTAGTGAGTTAAATGAAGGCGGTGCCCCGATGAGCAGCCAGATAGCCAGGAAGGTAGTCGCGGCCTTCCGTCAAAAACCCGTAGTAGAAGAAAATAATCCTCATGCAACTTCTATTAATACGTTATCAAACCGGGAAAAAGAAATTTTAGAATGGCTGGCAAAAGGAATGTTATATAAAGAAATAGCTGCTCAATTATTTATTAGTCCTGAAACAGTTCGCAAACATGTTTACCATATTTATGAAAAGTTACATGTGAACAACAGGATCGAAGCCGTTAACAAATATTTTAATAGATAACGTTAAATATAAAAATTACCACTAAGTGGGTATTGCTGGGAAATGGAAGGTGGTCTATCTTTGAATCAGTTGGATGTTTCTGCAAATATTATTAATCATTGTAACCTTATCCTTTGCTACCTCTCATTCCACTTAAAGTTATTGGCTGTTAACCTTAAGCCTATAGCGTGAAGCCGCTCCTTAATCGGAGCGGCTTTTTTGTGTGGTGCAAGGTTTTAGGTGCGAGATTGGCTATCAGCTTTCAGCTATCAGCGAACATCTTTGAAATTATTACTAAAATATTTTTAAGATTATTTTCTATCGTCATATAATATAGTTTTTTGCTATTACAACTTGGATTCAAGCTGATAGCTGATAGCTGACAGCCGATAGCTATTTCATCACATTATCCCTCCTGTCAACATCCGCCAAACGCAGGGTGGGATCAATTTCTATAGCGGTGATGTCTGTAATTTTTCGGGTTGTTTCGACGATATACGTACGGTGTGTCCACTTCCATGGCTCGTAAACTTTTCTCGGGATAGAAGGAAATTCTTCCTGCTTCTGACCAAACATTAGGTACATGGGAACGTAGTGTAATTCCTTCGTGCCATCTTTAAACCTTAATTGAAGATCAACAGGCATGGGCACTTCACCCAGGTTCTTAATCCTGATGCGTGTTTTTCCATCTTCTACCCATAAACTATCGATTCCATAATTGATGGTTTTTGTAGTATTTATCCAATATTCGCGGTACCAATCCAGTTTCATTCCGCTCACTTTTTCTGCTACTCTTATAAAGTCGTTTACATTAGGATGTTTAAATCGCCAGAGACGATAATATTCCAGCAATATCTTATCTCGTACTGCCGCGCCGGTTATGTATCCGAGCTGTTCCACAAAAATTTCTCCTTTTCCATATGCAGCAAGCTGGTATGCATAGTTGGTATTGAAATGATCTGCATGGGTGGTCATGGGTTCTTCATACCCGCTTTTTGCAATATTGAAATAACTCTCGTAAGCATCTTCATGAATGTTGAAACCAACTGAATCAAGAATCTTAAGACGTAGTGAGGCTGTTCCAATATTCTGAGCGGCGGTTGTTACACTGGTTTGCTGTAAATAATATCTCTTGAGTAGTTCTTCTGCATAATTAGCAAATCCTTCATCCATCCACGCATATTCACTTTCGTTTGTTCCAATAACACCCTGGTACCAGCTGTGCATCCATTCATGAAAAGCGGCGGTATAACTGGGCACGCTCAACAGGGTGGCCATAGGGTATTCCATGGCGCCGTTACCACCATGAATAAATGAAAATTGTTTATAAGCATATGGGCCGAAATTTTTTTCTATAAACGGGTATACAGTTATAGCAGCGTCAGCGATAGTATTCCATTGATTATCCCAGGAGTTAACATATGTTTTAAAGTCGTTCTTATATAAGGTCCGAACAGAAGGTCTCATCGTATCAAATCGTTGCTTCAGCAGATCCTGATCGGCGTTATAAAATACATTGATGGTTGTACCCCCGGGCGTTTTCCTTACCAGGTGTTTGTAGTGAGGATCTGCTGCCCACATAAAGTCATGCACATCCAGTGCAAGAAAATGCCAGGTTAGTTTGTCTCCAGTAGGCCTGTTAACCTTTATGCCGGGTGTTTCATAACCGTAACCAATCTCGTTTGCATTTTCCAAATAACCGGATGCGGCCAATACATAACTTTTGTCAATGGTTATATTCACTTCATAATCGCCCCATACCCCGAAGTATTCCCTTATTACATAAGGTGTGGGATGCCAGCCTTCATAATCGTATTCGCATAATTTAGGGTACCATTGGCCCATAGAATATCTAACGCCGGTGGGGGGATAATCTCTGCCAGCTCGCAAAACGGTTAGAGGCACCTGTGCTTCAAACTGCATATCAAAAACAGTTTTTGCTCCAGGCATTATAGGACTTGTAAGATTAACTTCCAGGATAGTTTCCTGCATTTTGTATTGTTGGCCTACACCATTCAT
>JBDSBP010000178.1:0-3282 GCA_039921525.1 Chitinophagaceae bacterium
ATCAATCCTTAAATTTAAGGTTCGGAAGGAACATAAATAATAAATGAATTGATAATCAATTAATTATAATATAAAGTGGAGCTGGGGACTTCTGTGTATTCAAGATTATAGATTTGGTATTCAACAAGATTATAATCTTGTTTTAACACAGGTCTCTCATAGGTCTCTTTCAAATTCCATTAAAAACGCAATGAATAAAGAGCTTTCAACAAATTTACTTAAACGTCAGGAAAGTTGGTTAAAACTATAATGGTATATAGAGCAACTGCTTCTAAGACCAGGCCATTGGTTCCAATCAAATCCGAGTAACATCTGTATGACAACGGTTTCAAGAGATTGAAGCTAAAATGTCGGCAACGTTCTCGTTCATTTATTTGAGCCTATAGAAATGTCGATATGATTTATCGCTACCTTGGGGATATAATACAAATGAAAGGAGCGTCTAAACAACTTCAAACTATTCACAATAACCTTTCCAACCCACACTATCATGAAGAATAATTTTACCCATCCGACCCAATCATATAAAAGGAAAAAAGGCGATGGAATTGTTTGGTCTTGTATGATCATGATCATCTTGATCTTTGTTCATCTACCGAGAATTGTAGCTCAAGACTTAAACGTAATTAGCGGGACTGTGGTGGACGGCCGAACCAGTAAAGCCATTCAGGGTGTAAACATATTGGTGAAAGGCACAAATCGGGGTGCATCAACAGGTGCCAACGGAAGGTTCAGCATCCAGGCCGCAAAAGGCGATGCGCTGGTAATTTCTTACATAAGCTATGAAACGAAGGAAGTACTTGTAGGAGATCAAAAAAGTATCAACGTCTCTATTGCCGAAAGCTCCTCCACATTAGAGGAGTCAGTGGTGGTAGGATATGGTACTCAAAGAAAGGCCACCCTCACCGGTGCCGTAGCAAGTATCAACAACAAGCAACTGAAAAGGAGCCCTGCTCTAAATCTCAGTAATGCCCTGGCCGGTCAGCTTCCGGGAGTCATAACGTCTAACCGGTCTGGTGAACCTGGCAGAGATAATTCTACGATATTAATCCGCGGAAGAAGCACTACCGGTGATAATTCTCCCCTGGTAGTTGTGGACGGAATACAGGGTGTAAGCGGATGGGAACGTATCAATCCCAATGACATCGAATCCATCTCAGTCCTTAAAGATGCTTCTGCTGCAATTTACGGAGCCCAGGCTGCAAATGGCGTGATCTTAATAACAACCAAGCGGGGAACCACAGGTAAGCCAACCATCAATTATTCTTTCAACCAGGGGCTTAGTAAACCTACCAGGATTCCCAAGATGGCTAGTTCCGCTGTTTTCGGTGAATTTGTAAACGAACTGCTTGCCAAAGATGTACAACCTCCCCGTTGGACTGAAGATGAATTGAAAAAGTTTGCTGATGGTAGCGACCCTATAAATTACCCAAGTGTTAATTGGTATAAGGAAATATTACAGCCAAATACTTTCCAGAGCATGCATAATCTTGCCCTGAGGGGAGGAAGCGAAAATATTAAATATTCAGTATCAGGATCTTTTTCTAACCAGGATGGCATTTTCAAAAAGGGAAGTACAAATTTCAAAACATACTCCCTGCGTACTAACCTAGATGCCCAGGTATCAAAGAATATAAAAGTCGGTTTTGATGTTAATGCAGGAATTGATGATGGCAACTTTCCCAATTCAAGTACCACTAACACTTTCGGCCGGATGCTGGTTGTTCCGTGGATACCGGTGTACTGGCCCAATGGATTACCTTCAGCAGGTCTTGAAAGAGGTGATAATCCTGCTGTAATGGTTACAGATGCTACCGGAAATGTTAATGACCTGACGCAACGGTACCTGCTGAAGGCTTCTTTTGATATCAACCTGCCTTTTATATCGGGGTTGGGAGTTGATGGATATTTCAGCTATACCAATAACACCAATTTTATCAAGAACTTCCAAAAGCCATGGACAGTTTATGATTACAACAGTGTTACAAAACAATATATTCCTGTTGGAGGAGGAGGAATCCTCGCTCCTCAACTTCGGGAGACTTCTAACAGGGACAAGCGTTCGTTAATCAATCTTCGCGTTAAATATGAAAAACGCTTTAATGATCACAACTTAAATACTTTTATTGCTGTCGAACAAGAGGAAGCCTATAATGCTAACTTTTCTGCATTCAGAAGAAATTTTCTCTCCGCATCGATTGACCAGCTATTTGCGGGAAGTCTCACAGGGCAGGAAGCTTCCGGGTCAGCATCTAATCGGGGCAGGAAAAATTTATTCGGACGTGTAGGCTACGGCTTCAAAGACAAGTACCTGGTAGACTTCAACTTCAGGTACGACGGCTCTTCTATCTTTCCGAAAGGCAGGCAGTTCGGCTTCTTCCCGGGAATTGCCATAGCCTGGCGGCTCGGAAAGGAAAATTTCATAGAGAAAAATTTCGCTTTTGTTGATGACCTGAAATTGAGAGCGTCGTATGGAAAAATTGGAAATGACCGTGTTGCTGCGTTCCAGTATCTTCAAAGTTATACCCTTGGAATGCAGGGCTATAATTTCGGTGCCACGCCTACACAGTCACTTGGTTTAACGGCCGGCGTAAGTCCTAATCCAAATATCACCTGGGAGGTGCTTAAAACTACCAATTTGGCTATGGATGGAACATTTGCCAATGGTTTGATAGGGTTTACCGTAGATGTATTCAAACAGGAAAGATCCAACATCCTGGCCACCCGCGATCTTGCAGTGCCCTCTTATACAGGCCTTAATTTACCCAATGAAAATATAGGCGTTGTACAAAACAAAGGAATCGAAATCGAGTTGACTCACACTAATAAGATCAACAAGTTAACTTATAGAGTAAGCGGAAATGTGGCTTACGTGAAAAGCAAAATTCTTTATATAAGTGAAGCGTCAAATGTTCCGGCATGGCAAAAAGCAGAGGGCCATGCTATAGGAGCGCAAAATTATCTAAAGGCCCTGGGCATCATAAGAACAAAAGCAGAATTTGATGCAGTGCCAAAGGTACAGGGTTCTAAAATAGGCGATCTAAGGTATGAAGATGTGAATGGGGATGGGATGATCACTTTTTTAGATAACGTCCGCCTGGACCGCACCAATACACCTGAAATTACCTTCGGACTCAACTTTACGGTAGACTACAACAATTTTTCTTTGTTTGCAAATTTTGCCGGGCAAAGCAATGCATGGCAATACTTTCATGAGAACGCCAGGCTTGCCGTCAATACAAGAGAAGAATTGCTGTTAAACCGGTACAGGCCAGGCAGTAT
>JBDSBP010000179.1:0-4504 GCA_039921525.1 Chitinophagaceae bacterium
CAACATGAGTTATTCACACTTTTTAATCCTTTGTGAATAAGATCTACGGCCAACTACAGCGTTTCCCTGCAGACACTAACTAAACAAATATTCACTTGAAATCAATGTTAAAAATCTGTAGTACACAAACACTGGAGCTAAAAAACGAAGCCCAACAAAATCAACCTTTTATGTTCGGCTAACTTCAATGTGGGTTAGTGGAATGGATGACGCAGGCGAAATGTCAGCCTGGTATGTATTCAGTGCATTGGGCTTATATCCATTTTTCGCAACCGACGCAGAATACATTGTTACAGTACCCATTTTTGACGAAATTAAGTGGCAGCAAAATAATGGAAAGACTTTAACAATAAAGAAGTCAGGCAACAGCAGGAATATAAGCTCCATAGTCGTGAACGGCAAAAATATAGACGACTATTTCGTTTCTCACCATTTATTTAAAGATGGTGGCGAGATTAATATTAAGACCCGGTGAAAAGAAGAATTATTTTGAGAGTTCATGCGGATAATAACACTTCTTCGGGATTGTAAACGCTTGTCGTCCTTATCTATAATCATATTACCCCTTTGGGGTTCCTGTTCGATGCCACCCCTCGGTGGTTTAATCTTAAGTTATCTTTGCGGTAAGCAGGTTGTTCGTATGCTCATTTTATATCTTCCAGTATATCGCACATCGCAAATTTTGCAATGGCAAGAGGTTTGTCAACATCTGAATATTCTATAACTACTATTACCTGGCGAAGGCAGTTCACACCATCATACACACCTCTGAATTCTGTATCAGGTCCGGTTGATATTAAAGGATTCAAAAAGCTCGGATGATCCATGATATAAGTAATCAAAGCAATATTTCCAAAGCCCTCCGCTTTAGATTGCTTCACCGGGAACATTTGATACCGGTAAGTAGACGAACCGTCCCTGGCTTTGTATGGATATTTTTTTGCAGTTGCCCTGAACCTGATTTGCGTTTCCACGGATGCAGTTTTAAATGCTTCGTTTAAGGCAGTGACGTTCCTTGACAAAACCGCTTGTCGCAGTTTCACACTTGCCATGAGTCTGTTAAGTCGTTGACTTGCCAATTTTGCTGCTTCATTGGCAAGTTTTCTTTCTCTTTCAGCCAGTTCTCGTTGTTCTTCGGCCCGTTTTGCTGCTTCATTGGCAAGTTGCCTTTCCCGATCGGCTCGCTCGCTTTGTATCTCAGCTCGTTGTGTTTCCTGCTTGGCTAAATCCCGTTGCATTAGTACTATTTTTGATTGTTGCCATTGGCCATAAAAGGCGTATAAAGTAAGAAAGAAAAGGATTGTCAGTGCCAATGATAACCAAACAAATTTTCGCGCACTTCTTGCACGTTCTTCCAGTCTTTGTTGTCTCTCCTTTTCCAGGATTTCTTTTTCAAATCTTTGTTCTGCTTCTAACAGGCGGCGACGATTGCGGCTGGCAGAAATAACTTCGGTAAGAAGATCATGCGTGAGCTCAAGACGTTGCATTCCGCCGCGTTCTTCTCTTCGTATAAGCCTTCGATCCATAAGCAAATTTATGGCCGCGGTCGTAACGCCTGGTGTATCGAAAGCATTTTCTAATGCAATGCTGTCGCGGTAGCCCGATACTGTCAGTAATTTTTCCTCCACGAATGCGCGGACTTCCTGTGGTAAATCACTGATGCTACGATCATAAAATTCACTCATAATCTCTTTCTGGCTACCTTCCAGAAGGTCTCCTGTTATGCGGGGTTCATTGCGTTGTTGCCGCTTATGATTCAGTTCGCGACAAACGACACTAAGTAGTGCCGGCTCAAGCTCCAGCTTCTTCAAAGGCAGGTTGGAACGTTCAGCAGCAACGAAACGAACCACCTTCTCTGCAACCTGGGGTTCGATTAGTGCCTGTGCATGTGCAACAACTTCTAAAGCCACTATGCCATTCATGCGGTGCAGGCGCATCCGGTTATGAATAACAGAAGGCATCTGTTCACGTAATGCTTCCAACTCAGGAAGAAAGTCTTCTCTGATGCTGAGTAATACTTTATAATAGTGTCGATTGAAAGAAAATCTCCTGGCGTCGTTAGGATGCCTATCGAGGTGATCTTTCAAAGCAGTAGGAGGGCGACCCTCGATCAGGTCTCCAAGTTCACTAAGAAATAATTCACTGGCAATTGCCTGATCTGCATTCAGTCTCCCAAGTGTAAAGATCTCTTCAAATTGGTCAAAGACAAGAACGGGAAGCAATAAGCGATTGCGTTCACTCCAAAAATCAGCATTCCGGCGGTGAAAATATTCCCAGAGGGTTTCTTCCTTTTCCATCAGAGGTGTTTGCACAGCAACTGCAGGAGTGCCTGAGGCAATAGCCCGCATCACCTGTTGGCTAAAGCCAAGTTTTTCTTCGGAGAAGTCAAGGCGGATGTAAATAGGAAGTGCATTCTGTAAACGTAACCGGGGAAAAAGTCCGGCCTGCAACAGGGAAGATTTTCCAAGGCCAGATAGCCCAAAGAAAACCGTCAGGGGTTCCCGCATCACTAACCGAAGCAATTCAGCACTCTCATTTTCGCGACCATAAAAGAAGTCCTGGTCCGCTTCACGGTAGGAGAGTAGTCCTGGCCATGGATTCTCAGCATTGACTGTATTGCTATCAGACGAAATTGTAAAAAGGTTTACATCAGTTGTCATAAGGCTCCTGCTTCTATCTTTTGGTACCTGCGGTATAATTCTCTGATCATATCGAGAAAGTTCGAAGTTGTTTGTCCCCCTGGTAATCGTTCCCATTGAAATTTGCGGAATTTTTCCGGTACACCCGTTGCTGTAACCTGTGTGTCGTCAATTACTACTGGTATAATAAATCTTTCTAAGGGTGCCACTTTGAGTGATTCTTCAATAGCCTGGTTCCATTCGCTTCGGAAGAACCGCCGCTCCCCGGTCAATATATTTTTAGATATAACGGGCAGGAAAAGGGCACATTCACTAATGCTGCGTTTGAGTTTTGCCTCAAAATCATCACCGGACTGAAGACTAGCTTTATCGAAGAAAACATCCAGTCCCTCCTCTTCCAATGCGTCCCGGATTTTCATTACTGCCTGTATATCTTCGCTAGCATAACTCAGGAAAATAGAGCCATTCGTTAACAGGGTTTTAGTTAAATGGAAATTTGGTTCAACTTCGCGTTTGTCTCCGGAAGGATGAAGTTTGAACCAACGGTAATGCAGCTCATCAATAAAGCTTGCAGCGCTATTACCCTGATATATTTTTGTACTTCTACTATAGTTTCTAAGAAAAAGTACTAGGTTGTGATCACTGCTTATTCTTGTGTCTGCCAGGTAATTTGTACTGCCATGTACTTCCAGCAAGCGTTGTCGTTTTGCAGTACGAATGAAAAACCGTGCCAGCCAGTCTTCAAAGTTACAACCCAATATCAGCAGGTTGGTACGATTTAACTCATCAAAAAGTATACGAGGCTGCCGGATTTCAGATTGTAAGGAGTGCAGGAATTCTAAAAGGTCTTCTTCCGTTACGGCGTAGGCAGGCGTTGCTGATAACCTTCCAAGTATATGGTACACAACCGGACGGCTTAATTGTTCAACAGACCCAGGCAAATCTTCCAGGGTATTGGGTGTATAAGAATAGACTTTTGACTTAGGTTGTCCGGAAAAACGTACCTGGTTAAGAGCGCGTTCTAACAGCGAATCGAAGGTTGTGGAAACAAAAAGTTTGAGAGGACGAATCTCTGCAAGTTTTTTCAATGAGTCGGGAATAGACAAGTCCTCATCAGAAGGCATCACAATTTTTAAGGCCGCATAAATATCTTCTGGCTGATTACCTTTTTCAATATAGCGGTATACAACAGTATTGATTTCATTTCCCTCTGGCAGGTCATCTGCACTAACATCCAGGTATTCTGCTAATAGTTGTGCAATCAGAGGATACAGGAACACTTCATTACCTTTATACTTGACCAATAATAGGTCACGGCCAACAATCGGAACAACATGCCCCTCCGTGATAAGTTGCAGCAACTGGTCCCAAAATAAATTTTCAGGAGTAACTTTCATATAACTAAACGCTTATTTCATATGAGATATTAAGGTACTAATATTCTATAGCATATGCCAATTTTTCTCAAATCCGCCCGGTTGCTTAAGGTATATTTTTGAGTCAGGTAAAATGTTGTGCAACTAAATCGTTTGGCCGGTGCCGTTACCATGATGCTGGCTTTTTACCGCAGGTGATACCTGAGATCAAACCCCGAAGGGGTGGTATGTACGGTTATATCCCCACGTACCATGTCCATCCTGAATCTCCCATATCAACAAATTAGTTTGTGACTACAATATCATCATACGCATAGAAATTTACAAAGCGTGCATTTTTCGGAATTCCCACATTATTGAGTACACGGCTCAAAGGCAGACCTGTTCCTTCAGCGATTGCTGACCATCCCTCCTCACAGGTATGCCGGATGGATTTAATCTACCTTAAAAATCCACCGCCTTTGGCGGTGGTAATGTACTCGGGGCTAT
>JBDSBP010000180.1:0-7509 GCA_039921525.1 Chitinophagaceae bacterium
CGGTTGTTTATCGGCAGGCGGATCGTTTTCTTTAGATCTTAGCACAAGGAAAGTGAAACTACTGATGCCCGTTAGCCACAGTAAGGTATCACTCCATTCAGGCTAGGTGGAGCCGACAGTAACGTCAGAAACTTTATTATTAAATTTTTTAAAGTACTTAAGTATTTGTCTGAAGCAGGATTCAGACATGCTCAACAAGCGGGATAAGTATAAGAACAGGACGGTACAGGATGCCATTCTAAAATATTTGGCTATATTTAACGTTTACTACAATTCGCCTCCCGGCATTAACCGAAAACTAAATGATTGCTAACTAACAAATTGACTATTATGACAGAGAAACATTTACCAACCTCTAACAAGGGCAGGCAGATCCTTGTGCTCATAGCTCTGATGCTATTGAACACGCTAGCCTTTTCGCAGGATGTTAAGATCAGCGGAAAGGTGCTTGCCAACGCTAACGGAACCGCTTTATCAGGAGTAACGGTACACGTGAAAGAAAGACAAACCACCACCACCACCAACACGGAGGGAAATTTTACCATCAATGCCCCTAAAGGCGCTCACCTGGTATTTACCTATGTTGGCTATGTGGCCCAGGAAGTACTTGTGGGCAATAATACAAGCATCGATATAAAATTGGAAGCTTCCAATAAGGGTCTTGATGAAGTGGTAGTGGTAGGGTACGGCTCCAAAAGGAAACGTGACATTACTTCGGCAGTCTCCACCATTAATATGGCCGATATTGGAGAAGCACCTTCCAGGGGTATCACCCAGTTAATTCAGGGGCAGGCACCCGGCGTAGTAGTTAAACAAAAGGATGGCAAGCCGGGAGCAGAATTTGAAGTGCGTGTTCGCGGAATTTCTTCCTTAGGCGCAGGCAGTGATCCGCTTTATGTTATTGACGGATTTGCCATGGGCACAAACACAGGTGTGAATATCAATCCAAATGATATTGAAAGCATCTCTATATTGAAAGATGCGGCCGCTACCGCCATTTATGGAGCCAGGGGTTCGAACGGAGTGGTGCTGATCACTACCAAAAACGCCAAAGAAGGACAAACAAGTTTGAACTTTTCGGTTGATTATGGAATTCAGAACATCCCGAAAGGCCGTAGGGTGACGGTGTTAAATGGAAAGGAATTCGCCCAGTTTAAGAAAGAGGTCTGGATGGATAATGTGCGTTATTTTCAAAACAGGGAACCTCTTGAAAGTGAAGTTCCTATTGGCTTCCGGTTTCCTGAACAAACCAAGTACTCGACCAACTGGTATAACGAGATACTTCATAATAATGCCCCCTATTCGGACTATAATATAACGATGGCAAGCGGTGCCGGCCCTATTAAGTCAGTGCTTTCGATCGGTTATTACAAGGAAGATGGCGCTATCATTAAAACAAATTATGACAGGTTTTCCCTTCGCGCTAATATAGGAGGTAAAATAAACAAGTTTATTACTGTGGGATGGAACACGAGTGTAACCTATTCCAGACAAAATCTGACCAACACTGATGGCCGCAACGCCATAGTAGGCTCCACGCTTATTATGGATCCAAGGGAACCCATGTATGATAGCACCGGGAAGTTGAGACCGTACGTCGGTGGATCAGATGGTGTTTTCGGCTATCCCAACCCGGTTTTCCTGCTCAACAATGTTACCAATAAGCGTAACATAGCAGATGTATTGTCTAATGGTTTTGTGGAAATTTCCATTCTGAAAAATTTGAAGTTCAGGTCATCCCTTAACGGGCGCCTGAATTATGATAATTACCGTTTCTTTCAACCTTCTACCATCGGCAACCTCTTAGGATCCGGGCTTTCCGGGGCTCCTCCCAAGATTGCGTCTGCCAATGAAAATACCCAACAGATTGTAAACTATTCGGCTGATCAATTGCTAACGTATGTGCCTAATTTAGGTGAAAACCATTCGCTTGATTTTCTTGCAGGTTTTACTGCACAGGAAGAGATAGTTAAGAATGTTCAGGGATCTGGAAATACTTTCCCGGATGACCTGGTTCCTTATTTGAATGCGGCCATATTAAGATCCTCCAACTCATCTCAGGCAGGATGGAGCTTGCTGGCTTATATCGGAAGAGTGAACTACGCGTATAAAGACAAATATTTACTTTCTGCTTCTATGCGGCGGGAAGGTAGTTCCAGGTTTGGAGCAAAAAACAAGTATGGAGATTTTCCTGCTGCCTCCATTGGATGGAGACTTACGGAAGAAACATTCATGCCTAAATGGTCTTGGTTAACAGACCTTAAGTTAAGAGCCAGTGTAGGTAAAACAGGTAATAATAATATTGGTAATTATTCCAGCCTTGCGTTCCTTGCTACTAATAATTATATTCTGGGAAATGCCATAGCCGCGGGTAAGGTGGTATCCTCCTTTGCCAATTCAGCTTTAGAGTGGGAAAAATCAGACCAGACGGATATAGGTATGGATCTTTCGATGTTTAATAACAAACTGGTAATTACCGCAGAGTATTACAAGAAAATCACCAGGGACATGTTATTGCCCATTAGCATTCCTGCTGCTTCGGGTTTTACAAGTAGTTTGTCCAATATAGGAAAAGTGGAGAATAAAGGTTTCGAATTTGCCATCGACTATCGTGCAAGGGCTGGAAAGGTCAATATCCGTAACAGCTTTAATATTGCCTTCAACAAAAGTAAGATACTGGCGATTAAAGGACCTAATGACGTGTTGATTACTGGAAATAGTTTTTATGGTGGGTATAACATGCAGAAAGTCGGCCGCCCTATCGGCATGATTTACGGGTATAAAAAACTGGGCATATTCAATACCCAGGATGAAATTAATAAATCACCCAAACAGGATGGCGTAATACCAGGGGGTATGAGGTTCCTGGATGCAGATGGTAATGGGGAGGTAACGTACGACACAAAAGATATGGTAGAAATAGGCAATCCAAGCCCAAAATTTACCTGGGCACATACACTTGCTCTTAATTATGGAAGATTTGATTTTAATGTCTTATTAATTGGTGCGCAGGATTTCCAGATCTACAGGAATATCGAAGCTTCTACCATGAATATGGATGGCGTATTCAATGTACTGGATAAGGCAAAGGATCGCTGGAGATCAGCTACAAACCAGGGTTCTAATCCTAATGATGTGCATTCACAGGGTGGTACCAACTACTTTAAATGGAGCCGTGAAAGCAGTAACCGGTATGTATATGACGCCAGTTATATGTGGGTGAAAAACGTGAGCCTGGGTTATGCATTACCAAAAATCAAAAACGTAAGCAGTGCAAGGCTCTTTGTCAGCATTACGAATCTTTACCTGGCAACCAAGTATCCAGGTAATAATCCAGATGTAAGCCAACGTCAATCCATCGATGGCGGTAACGACGATGAAGCGTACCCGGTTCCAAGAACATATGCCATAGGAGCCAGACTTAACTTTTAAACTTTACACTTATGAAATTATTAATCAAAATAGGAATTATAGTTATTTGCATGGCCTCGGTGTCTTGCAGCAAAAGTTTTCTTAACAGGACAGATCCTACGAGGATAGGCACAGAATTGTTTTTTAAAGACCAGGTGCAGGTAGACCAGGCCATAGCCGGTATCTATGGACAATTACAGACCATCACACAGTCTGCTTATATTTTCAAGGAAATGATGAGCGACAATACCACTTTTGATTTAAACCCTTTGGATCGTGGTGGCGCCGCCGGCTGGGAAGCCTTCGAATTTTCAACCGTCAACTCAAGTAATGGCGAAATTCCCAATATGTGGAATATCTATTATAGTGCCATGTATAATGTAAATAATACAATTGGCAAGTTACCGGCTTCTACTATAACGGACGCATCAAAAAAACTGGAGGATGGTGAACTGAAATTCCTGCGGGCATTATTATATTTTGACCTGGTGCGTTATTATGGAGATGTGGTTTTGGTAACAAAGGTTTTGGAAACACCGGATGAAGCGTTCACTCAGAAAAGGTCGACAGCGGCAGAGGTATATGCCCAGATCGAAACTGACCTGAAAGATGCAGTAGCATCTTTACCGGTTAGACAACCTTCTGCTTTCGTGGGTCGTGCCACAAAAGGCGCGGCATTAGCAATGCAAGGCGAAGTTTATCTTACACAGAAAAAATATGCAGAAGCGGTGACTGCCTTAAATGGCATACTGCCTCTTAACTATGCTCTAAACGCTAATTATGCGGACGCATTCGATCCCAGTAAAAAGAATGGCATTGAATCCATTTTCGAGATCCAGTACCAGGGCGGAAATGATCTTGGAGAACAAAGCAACTGGATGTACATTTTTGCACCAAGGCTTTCCGGGGCATCTATTACGGGTTATTCGAGTGTGGTGCCCAATGGACGTAATATCCCGACAAATGATATGATCGCAGCCTACGAAGCCGGGGACCTACGTAAAGATTATTCGCTGAAAACAAGCTATACAAACGCCGCCGGAGTAGTTATACCAATTCCTTATGTAAATAAATACCGTCATGCCCACACAATAGCCGGGCGTACGGAAGATAACTGGCCCGTGTACAGGTATTCGGACGTATTGCTGATGCTGGCAGAAGCTATCAACGAAGCTTCAGGTCCAACAGCGGACGCGCAGAAATACCTGAACCAGGTGCGTGCACGTGCAGGCCTGGCCGCAGTGGTGGCTGCAGACAAAGCTACCTTCAAAACCGCGGTTTTAAAGGAAAGAAGGGTTGAACTTGCTTTTGAGAACCATCGCTGGTTCGATCTGAAAAGAACCATGACGCCGGCCGAACTGGTGGCTTTAATGAATGCACATGGTGCTAGGGAAAAGCTTAAGCCAACAGTTGACAGGGGTGGTGTGGCATTCAATGCACAGGATTATATCTATGCTGAAAACGAAGTGCTTTTGCCGATACCTGCGGCGCAGATTCTGATCAATGCTAACCTTGTACAGAATACGGGTTATTAGAATATCTGGAATCAACGGTATTATTGAAATAAAATAAGAGTTCAGGATTACCAGGTTTCATTAAGATCTCCTGGTAATCCTGAAAGTCTTTAAAAGGGTATGGTTAGTGAGACGATTACAATTGAATAGTCGATTTAGCCATCTTTTTCCTACCTTTACCATCCTGCTTGGCAACATTAACTACTACTTTTTACCTTTCCGTTACGTAAATTGAATGATATTCGTTTTTATCTTGACCTAATGAAACAAAAAATCAGCCATACAATTTTTTCGAAAAAGATGCTCATTATTACAGTGATCATCTTATTAATACTTACTGCCAACCCGCTATTAAATTCTTTCGCAGGCGATGAGCCCTTAACAGCGTCCAGCGAAGTACCGCTTTCTGCAGAAAAAGGATCATTCTGGCTTTGGAATTTTTTAGGGCACCTCCACCCTTTAGGGGTACACTTCCCGGTTACCCTGTTATTATTGGCCGCGCTAATGGAACTTTTTACACTCAGGAACTTCAAATCAAGGTTACGTCCTGGAATAAATATATTGGTAAGTACCGGTGCACTTACCGCTATTTTTTCTGTTATATTCGGTTTGTTATTGGCCCGTACAGGTGATTATGGCAAAGATCTCCTCAGCTTACACCAGTGGACTGGCATTGCCACCGCTGGCCTGGGGTTAATCAGTGTAATTTTCCTGTACCTGATTCAATTGAGAAAACATCCTGCTTTTATTAAGCCTTATCGCGTGGTACTGGTTATTACAGGCGTGGGCGTAGCCGTGGCGGGCCATTTTGGCGCCTCGTTAACGCACGGCACTGATTATCTAAGCAGCACCTTACCCTGGAGCGATGACTATGTTAAGCCCGTTAAACAATTTAATATTGCCGCCTACAAGAACGATACCGTGAAGCTGGGCAAAAAGGAAGAGCTGGAACTGAATGTACAGGTAAGAGCCATCTTCGCGCATAACTGTTATAAATGCCATGGCCCGGAAAAAATTAAGGGCGAGCTGAGGCTCGACAGTAAAAAGATGATATTTAAAGGAGGTGAAGATGGCCCGGTTATTATCCCCGGCGACATCTCCAAAAGTGAATTATACAACCGCATCTCCCTACCAGCTAGTCATAAAGACCTAATGCCCTCAAAAGGGAAAAGATTACCTGAAGGCGATATTGCCGTCATCAAATTCTGGATAGAAAAGGGTGCACCCTGGCCCGAAGGAGTTGATAAACAAACTGGATACCGCGTAGCCAAAATGGAACCCAGGAATCCCACCCTTCCTGCCGCTGATGACACCCTGAAAAGCCCTGTTGATCTATGGGTAAATGATTATTTTAAAAAGAACAAGATCAATTGGTCAGCACGCGTTGATGACAGGATCTATTTAAAAAGAATTTATCTTGATATATTAGGTTTACTTCCCGACGCCAGGGAGCAGGATGAATTTATGAAGGATAGCCATCCGGATAAAAGATACGGTTGGGTAAGAAAGCTCCTGAACCGAAACGATGATTACGCGATGAACTGGCTCACCTTCTGGAATGATGCGCTCCGTAATGATTATACCGGCACAGGATATATTACGGGAGGCCGCTATAATATTACCGACTGGTTGTATACTTCTTTAAAAACGAATAAACCATACGATGAATTTGTAAGAGAGTTGATTAGTCCTGATGAAAAATCCGACGGGTTTATAAAAGGTATCAAGTGGCGCGGTGTGGTTAATGCCAGCCAACGTACCGAAATGCAGGCAGCGCAGAATGTGTCCCAGGTTTTCTTTGGCCTCAATTTGAAATGCACTTCCTGTCATAACAGCTTTATCAGCGACTGGACACTGGTGGATGCGTATGGATTTGCCAATATTTTCTCCGATTCTTCGCTCGAGATAAACCGTTGTGACAAACCAACGGGTAAATATACTGCCTCAAAATTGCTGTGGAAAGAACTGGGTTATGTTGATAGCATAGGCACTGCCGCTGTAAAACAAAAACAACTGGCGGAGAATATGACCAAACCCGAAGATGGCCGTTTGTACCGCACCCTGGTAAACAGGATTTGGGCACAACTGATGGGCCGCGGCATCGTGGAACCCGTTGACCTTATGGACAATGAACCCTGGAGCCAGGACCTGCTGGATTGGATGGCATTCAATTTTGTGCAAAACAAATGTGATGTAAAGGAACTGATCTATATGATCATGACTTCCAAAACATACCAGCTTTCTTCTGTTGGCTTCAAGGAACCGAACCAGGTCTTCACCAAAGATTACAAATTCAAGGGAATGCTTCGGAGGAGAATGTCTGCAGAGCAGTTTGCAGATGCCGTTAGTACTGTCATCGCACCTATATTCCCGGATTCGTTGGTAAAGTACAATCCTTTCGGCGAAAAATTGGTAGCTAAAGCGACGCCTAAAAAACCCGATGAAAAAAAATCTGCTGATAAAAAACCTGTCGTTGAAAAAACATCAGAAGAAAAAAAATTAGCCGCAGAGAAAAGGGAAGGGGAAAGACTACTGGCAAAAAAAGAAGCCGAAGAAAGAAATGCAGCCAATAAGCTGATTGCTG
>JBDSBP010000181.1:0-1714 GCA_039921525.1 Chitinophagaceae bacterium
TCAAGAGATTCACACCTAAAAAAGGAAGAATATTTTAATGTAGCAAAGTACCCGCTCATTTTGTTTTCCTCGGAAAAAATAGAAAAGTCTACAACCGCCGGATCGTATGTTGCCACGGGAAACTTTACAGTGAAAGGAAAAAGCAAACTCGTTTCTATCGAGTTTACAGCCTCGAAGCAGGAATATGGCTATCTATTTAAAGGTAAAGTAACGTTAAACCGAAGGGATTTTGAAGTTGGTGGAAACAGTTTCGTGTTGTCAGATAATCTTACACTCGTTTTGAGTGTGTTTGCCTTGTCGGACAAAAAATAGATTATATGTTTGTCATCCAATCCTAAATTCCCGGTAATATCAATGACAAAGCGTTACCAATCCAGTCATCATTCATTTAGAATTGAATTTTCACCAGAGAAGGTAAACATCCAACCGGGCCCACAATGGTCATTTTAAAAAGATTTTGTAAGAATTTGCCTCGGGTGCGAAATACGATAGCTGGTTGAACAAACGAATGATACCTATGTTAACATAAATAAAAACAGGCTTACGATCATAAGATCTTCGGGCCTGAAACTGAATGTAACATTGTCAGCTAACCTAAAATTAAATGACAGGATAACCGTCGGGTTCAATGCAGGAAATCCTCTTATTTTCAGAGAAATTCGTTTCTGTGGACTTACAAGGAAATTTGTCTTTGCTCCCGAGATAAGCTGGAATTTTTAAAATATAGCTCATGATAAGTCATCCATTAAATGATCAGTTGAATGATCTTCATAAATTACTACACCGTTTACAAACACAAGACTATGTGTTCAGGTCAGTCATGCTTGGCAATATCAGTATGGGCCAGCATATAAGGCACATTATTGAACTGATACAATGCCTGCAACAAGGTTATGATGAAGGCTGTATTAATTATGAAAACAGAAAAAGGGATTTTCGGATTGAAACAGATCTTCATTTTGCAATCGGCTGTATCGAAGACTGCATTCATATCCTGATACTGAAAGACCGTCCACTGTTGCTTATCCAGGATAACGACCTTCTAAAATCCGTTAACACATCTTATTATCGCGAACTGATCTATAACTCCGAGCACGCCATTCACCATATGGCATTAATACGCGTAGCCCTAAGAGAAATGAACCTCGATCTCGTAAGCAAACATTTTGGAGTGGCACCAGCAACAATTAAACACCAGGAGAAAGTATGTGCACAGTAACATTTATCCCTACAAGAAGTGGTGTGTTGCTTTCTTCCAACCGCGATGAAAGTCCGCGAAGGAAAAAAGCACTGTTGCCGATGATCATCAAAACTGAAGATGGGGAAATGATCTATCCAACCGATGGACTCGCATCAGGCACCTGGGTAGGCGTTCATAGTTCCGGTGTTGTGATGGTATTGCTGAATGGTGCAGCAAACTCCTTTGCTTCACAAACATCTTTTCTAAAAAGCAGGGGGCTTGTGGTAAAGCAACTGCTGAACAGCAATAACCATCACAACGAGTGGCACTATATCGACCTGGCGAATGTTGCCCCCTTCACACTTGTAACCTGGCAACATTCTTCACTATTCGAGCTCTCATGGAACGGCAGGGATAAACACTGCTTATATAAAGATCCAGGCAAGCCACATATCTGGTCTTCATCTACATTATATGATATAAATGCTACGAAGAAACGGGAACAGTGGTTTACAAAATGGCTGGATAAAAATA
>JBDSBP010000182.1:0-2039 GCA_039921525.1 Chitinophagaceae bacterium
GCGCAAAAAGAATTTGTGAAGAAAGCACAGCCAGTGCGAAAAAGAAGAAAAATGACCGGATGGTGCAATTTCGGGCTTTTACGGAAATTTTCCATAACGACAAGCGTGGTCTCATAGCAGTTAGATATTTAAAATTATAAACGAAAATCGAAACAATGATTAAATTGAAAATCAATTGTGGACTGGTTGAGCCTATTTTCTTAAATAAACTTCAACAAAAGAGCAACAGTGATTCTTCAAACAGACAAAATCAGTAATAAAAGATACTATTATAAATCCCATTCAACAAATTTATTACTTTCGAATATTAAGTGCTATCTATTTTAATATATTAAGTGCTTCTATATATGTGTGGCGCTCCTTTAGCGGAGGGGATGGCATGTGGGAAAAAAACTGTTTTTGTGAATTATTTCCCAGGATTTTAATGACTCCCTGGAACTAAAAAATAGAAAATTCTGTAATTAGTCGTTATATCGCCCGTTTCGAAACCGGGTGCGCAATTTATTATCAGAGGCCCCTTACCTAAACAGCAGTGATGTTGTTCAAATTATTCATCTGAAGGTTCCAAGAAGATTTCTTTCAGTAAGATAAATTATTTTTAATCGTAGGCAGAATGCTACCTTTTTATAAAAAGGATTTATTTTTATGCCATCTAGATAAATTCAAAAACTATCAATTATGGCGATTCCGGTTTTTCCTAATGGATTTGAATCATGGCAAAAGACACACTTTGAAGTGGTAGAAGTATTATGTTATATAAGAGACCTTGAAGAAGGTAAAAAGCCGAAAAGCTTTGCTGAATTAGTGGATCGATCTGCAACGGAAGAAATGTACAATCTCGCACTAAGGCTTACCAACAAATATGAAGAACATTCGAAAGGTAAAAAAAGAGAACGGAGCCTATTTGATGAGATAGAAGACTATGTATGGAGCGAAGTGAATAATTTATAACATTTGCTTATTGCACATTAATCAGCCTATTTAACGAGTTGTGTGAGACTACGTTTGGAATCACAGGTTATCTATTAAAAACTTCGTGTAACATTTAGAAGATTATGCGAGGCCCCCAAAGAAAATCCCCCAACAGGAAACTTCCTGATGATAGCTCTTCGCAAAGTCTTTATTCACTGAACTCTCGCCGTCGCTGTAACTTCCCTGATGGCGTAGTAAATTTCATACCAATGACAGACCGTAAAGGTTTTTGAGGGATTGAAGAACGACTCCTGAAGGCTTTGGCCGGCTAATCATTTTTCGTACATTAACATTTACGTATGAAAATATCACTATTTATTTCTGCCGTCCTGCTCTCAATAGCAGCATGTAAAAACACTCCTGCTAAAAATATCATTATTATCCAGGGAATCAATTCTTCCGTTAAACCCGGAAATAATTTTTTTATGCATGTAAATCGCATATGGTACGATTCGGCTCAAATACCCCCTTCACAAGCAGGCGTGGGTGCATATATGTTTATGAACTACCCGCAGCGCCTGCGTTTGTTGGGCATACTTGACAGTGTTTCGCGAGCTATCAACACGGCAGGAAGCATTGAACAAAAGCTCGGTGATTTTTATGCTTCAGGTATGGATACCACTACCATCAACAAACGTGGTTATGATCCTGTTAAGCCATTGCTTGCCCGCATTGATGCCATCAGCAATGTTGCTTCTTTGATAAACTTTGCAGTTGGTGAAGCAAAGGTATTCAATACTTCTTTTTTAGCTTTTGGTGTGGGACCGGATAATAAAAACAGCAGCCTTAACATTGCACATATCTATCAAGCAGGCATTGGCTTGCCAGAAAGAGACTATTATTTCAAAACTGATCCGTCAAGCATTGCTATTCAAGAGGCTTACAAAAAATATCTTGTTAAACTATTTGAACGTACAGGCAGGGACTCTTCAACAGCAACAAAAGATGCTGACATTGTTTACAGTATAGACAAACAACTCGCCTCGTCGCACAAAACAAATATTGAATTACGAGATGTTAACGCCAACTATAATAAGATGGCTGTTGCAACCCTTGCGAAGCGACAA
>JBDSBP010000183.1:0-3822 GCA_039921525.1 Chitinophagaceae bacterium
CATCTTCCAACGCCAATGCCTTAGCCCATAAATCCGTAACTTTACCTTCTGCCGGATGATTACGAGATGCATACCCTCCCATCCATATATATCTATCGGGAGTTATATTAATTTTAGCGACACCGGCTTTCCAACCCCTATAAGATTTTTTTAAAATTATAGATGCGCTTATATCAAATGAAATTACCATCAAAAAAAATATAAGTAAGAGTGAAAGTGTCTTTTTCATTGCTATGTTTGTTTTTAATTTTGTAGGTAGATAAAATTTCATTTAAAAAAGAAGCCATCTTGTTTTATTCACGGCAGAAATAAATCAGTTCAATTTAAAAAATAAGTCTTTCAGGCCCGCGGCAATTTTCTGCGAAGCAGCAGTTTCTACCATGTTAGTACCAAGCCAGGTCTCATAGCCGCCCAGTTTATGTTGTTCAGGCGTTGGCAAATAGAAATACGCACCGTTTGCCAGTTCAATTGTAAAAGTTGGATTAAAAGGACTGCTCTTTTTTATGTCAAGGCCCGTTTGTGTAAACACTTCGAATGGAATGGCCGCCACTCCCAGGTCTCCTATGCGGAAAACCTGTAGAATGATATTTATATTGTCGGGCCACTCCTTTTCCAAATGTAATACCCTGTTTGCATAAACTTTTTCTAAGGGATGGTACAATGGCTTTGCCGTGTCCGGCCTCAAAAGTACTTTCTGTATATTAGCAAGCATTTCCGGAGAAGCTCGACGAACTCTAAGGCTTAACTCAGATTGCGCCGCCCTCAACTTAACCCAGTCATGATGATGTATGCCTTTATAAACCCGGAGAACTTCCTGGGCTACATCATTAGCGACTATCCGCATCTTTACATAAGGTGGATTTTCATCACGCTTGTCACTGTAATTTACATTAGTTACGTCGCCCGAAGTGCCATTCGTTAATATACCCACAAAAGGAGGATCCTGCCTATCGGCTTCTAATAATTCCTGAACACGATCAGCAAACACTGAAAAATAATCAGCCGAAATATCACCCTCTGGCACACCTCCCACATAATGGAGAGAATAATTTCCAAGTAATGCTATGGGACGGCCAGAAGTGGACTGGACTGAAATGAATGACACTTCAGGATCAGTTGGCCCCGCTGGTTTCAAGCTATTGGGATTCCTAAAGCCAGGAAATGTTTTTATCTGATCTATACCTCCGAAAGGATTTATTACAGGTTTCTTCATCACCCACCTGCGATTGAACAAGTGCCGGGGAACTCTGCCAACTCCCCAGCCGATACGGGCAGGTTCAAGACGGTTAAGCGCAACCTGCACTCCGTCTGATATTCGACTGGCCAGGAAGGTTTGATATTCATCTAATGGTTTTCCAAAATTCCATCCTCGTCTTTTTTCGCCCAATCCCCCAGCACTCACTGCGGAATGATCATGGACAGACGACATCATCAAATGTTCTTTGGCTAAGCCCGTCTTTTCATGTATCATGCGCCTGGCTTCATCAAATACCACCTGGTTAACGCCCACATTATCCACGACAATAAAAACCAGCTTCGTCAAACCATCATCCAACGCCAGGCATCTTGCGTGTAATTCATCATGAATATTTTTTGCCAGTGGCTCGGTAAAATTACCGACTATGGGTGTACCAAGCGGTGGTGTGATATTACTGGTGGAAGCACCCGCGCGAAAAATTCTACTTTGGTTCGAAGTGATTTTGGTTTGTGCCTGCATTGTCAGTGACCGAAAAAGAAGAATGATAATATAAAATAGCGTACTACTTTTCATGTATCTATATTTAAAGATTTCGGACCATTTTTCATCAACTGATTTTTTAGTTGAATTGAAATTAAATTGCTTTTCCATCCAGGATTTGGGTCTAATGTATCACCTGCATTTTGTCATCTTATAATTTCGTGTGTTGGTACGTATTCCGGATAATAACGGTCCCTGCCCTTGGGCCTGCAAAACATTTCCGTTAATATCTGTTACCTGAATGTTTTTTTTAGAGTGATTGTCATGTCCTTAAGCGGAGAAGCGTTTGAATTAGTGGATCCCTGAACGCTGCGAATGGTAATGGCAAGAGCAACATCCATATCCCAGAACCAGACTGAGCAAGCAAACCGGGCGAGGCCCCCTGCAGCCCACGACCAAGCTCAGTTATGGCACCGGAACAAATTATTTTCCACATCAATAATAGCAAAAACCCCCGTAAGACTGGATTCTTTCTGAGTACCATAACCCACCACAACAAACTGGTCTAACTAAGTTCTATAACATTACTTTTTTTAAAGGATTATTTTGGTTTAATAAACATATATTCAGAGCGGTCTATCCATCCACTCCTTAAATCGAGCCTGAACCATCCTTCTGCATTCTTTTTTTGTATTCGTGATGGATAGAATGAGCCGAATTCCTTAATGTTATATTCAAACCAGGTTTTGCCCAGGTCGGGCGAAATTACGATTCCAAGATTAAACGTAGAAGCAACAGCCGGAAGTGCAGCTAATATTACCCCGTCCTCAATGATCATTCTTGTTGTTTCATACTTTGGATTGTACAGTAACGTGTGAGATTCAGGATCGGCAATATCAGCCGGATTGCAACGGAAAATCCCCCTATCATGTGGTTCAGGTCCATTAGCATCGCTGATCCAATACATCATACCATTCACAAAACTTATTCCACCTGATTTATATCGTGTATTTAAACTTTCTGTGATAATTACCTGCCAACTCCATTTATCTTTAGCTGCATCATATTTCCCCCTTAACCAATGACATTCCCATCCTTCTGGCTTGTTACCGTCGCCGGTACTGGCATAAAAAGCGTCTTCCGCGGGATTATAGGCAACACAGTGAATGTGACGGCAAATCACCGGATTATCAGGATTGCCTAACAAGTTACCCCCGACACCTCCACCAGGTGAACCGTTGTCACTAAAATATGGATTTTGCCCAAATGAATAGGCTATTTTCACTGTTTTGCCATTATCCACCGTATAATAGATATTTAATGGAGTAGCTCCTCCTTTTACGTTGCTATAATTTCCCCAGACCAGCATCTCTTTACCATTAATAATCCATGAATCTACTCCCGTAACTGTATGAAAATACCACCCTGGATTATCCGGATTTTTTGGTGTGTGGGGATGGTAATCTGAACCATCAATGTTCTTAACGGTAATTTCATTACAGGATGTAAGATTTTCTTTGACTAGATACAGTTTTTGGCGAGTAGCAAAGAGAACTTCCCCATTATTGAAAATATGACTGAAAGTTATATTTTTTGTATCAGGGAAAGCCTTTTTGTGATGCCATGTATGACTGTTGTCATCAGAGAACAGAATTTCAGTATCGGAAAATGCAAAAGCCATATTTTTATTTTGAGAATCTACATAAGGCGAATTAGGTGGCTTTCGATACCAGAAATGGTCTGTTGACGGATAACCATAGACGGGGTTAGCGTTGAAATATGCGAACCCATTGGAAGCGGGTAACATACGGCTTCCTGCCGCTACAGCGGCAGTCCCAATAAACTTGCGCCTGCTGAATAGCTTTTGTTTTGTCATATCCTTATGTATTTGTAAGATTGCGTTTAACTCTATTCATAATATCTTCTTTAACCTATTCGATTCCGTAGTTGTCGCAAAACATAAAAGGATCCGGTTTTTTCAGGTTAGTTCCAGGATAAGCAAGGTGTGCAGATCATTATTCTCGTAAGCATTTGTCAGCTGCTTCATTAATTCTTCTTTGCATGCACTCAAGACTTGTGAATTATTTCCCATTAATGCGATCGCAACAGTTGAAGCCGAAATAGTCAGTTCCATGTAATATAAA
>JBDSBP010000184.1:0-4712 GCA_039921525.1 Chitinophagaceae bacterium
GTTCGTTCCGTTGTTCTTTTTTTACGGTGTTAATTGTTTGGAACAATTTGGTCATGTCCTGGGTAGGCCATGCCTTTTTGATGGCCTCCGGGTATTTTCCTTGCAGCATCATGTCGATGCTTTCATAGAAATTGGCTGTGACGTACGAGTAGGGTTCATCGGTAGCAGACGGCATTACCTTTTGGGCAAGCCGCCATCCTTTAAGAGCACCCATTGCCATCCGTTGTTTGTGCACAGGCAGAAACTTGTCTATCTCCATTTTTGCGTAATCAGCGTTCTTGCCCTGCACCGGCGTCATGAAATCTATCTCAGCATACTTTGTGGGCGGCCCAGATTCGTTTGTGCTCGAGCGTTCAAGAAAGATGTCCCGTTTTACCACGCTGCGGGCCATGCCCATTGCCTGCATTATGGAGTCAGCTTGCTGTCCATTTATTTGTGCGGCTTTTTGAAATACTTCTCGCATGGACGTCACCGGATCAAGCAGTTGCTGCAGGTCGGTATTGACGTTTACACCGACAAAGTTGTAATCAGCTTGGGTGCCGGTAGGCGTCAATACTTCGTACAAGTACCAGCCTAACTGGGTCCCTTGCTGCACCTGGTATTCCTGCACTTTTTTTGAAGCTGTTTTTGCCAGGTTTACATAATCATTGTACTTGCCAGGTGCCGTTTTAAGATACGTAAAGGAAATGTAGACGGGCTTATTGTTGCTATTAGTTTGTGCCTTAGCGTTCAGCATGAACAGGGTTGCTGTAAATAAACATAAAAATTGCAGCCAATGTTGCTTCAAGCGAAGGGGAGAAGAGTGCTGTTTCATCGTATTTGTTTTTTTGGTGAATAAGAATAGATGGGAGGAAAGCAGCATTCAAGGCGTAGGACTATTCAATATACAAACAATAATGAATGTTTCCAACAAAAATGCCTGTTTTTTACAAGCAGGCTTTTTGGTAGTGTCTCATTTTGAAATAATGAGTATAAAAAGGGGTATGGAGACCTGGTAGTGTAACAGTTTGAAATTTACGCATCATTTTTCTTTTTGTAGTTGCCTCTTTTCTTTGGAGCTTCAATATCAGCAAGTGTTGCAATATCTTCTAAAGTCATTGGTCTTTTAGTTAGTCCGGCCTGCATAGCTGGTGTTACAGACAGGCTTTTATGAATCTTACAAAAGTTATAGTACACAAAGTACAAAGCAAGAGCGTGACAGTGATTTTCAATCTTTTTAGAAAATGCATTTGTAAGCCTTGTAAACCGTCTCATGTGCATCCGCATTGTGAGATTTTGCCTTTCTACGTAGCTTTTAGAAATAAATTTTTCTCTTGGTTGACCGGTTATAACACTCTTAATCGTTCCGGTACATTCAGCGCAACTATATTTCTTTTCTGTACTATTTTAGCAATGGTAAACCACGCACCTCCATGCTCTTCTTCAGTGGCAGGTATTTGAAAGGGGATGCAAAAGCCGCTGATAATTGTGGCAGGGATAATCTCCTGTCAGAAGATCCTTCCAAAAGCGGCTCTGGATAATGAGATACTGGATGGGCCGATAGAGGGATTGACACCTGAACAAAACGCTCTTTTTTGCGGGGCGACATAGCATTTAATGATGACATCTTTTCAGTAAAAAATGGCCTTGGGCCTAATTTCGTAGCTACATCCTGTGGCTCATGTCATGCAGGTGATGGTAAGGGCCACCCGTTCACTACGCTAACCCGGTTTGGACAGAGTGATACAATAGCTAACCTGTTTATGCATGCAGGAGGACCACAATTACAGCAAAGAGCTATTCCCGGATTTCAGCCTGAGCAAATTTCGGCTGGTGCTATGTTTTCCAAATTTACTCCTCCTGCAAATACAGGATTTGGATTACTGGAAGCGGTTCCTGATGCTACTTTACTGGCACTGGCAGACGTAAACCTTCATTGTACTACCGATCCGGCACCACTCAGTTATTCCTAAAACTGGTAAATTCTCCCACTCCCAGGCCAGGAAATGTATTGCTATTTCAAAATCAAAAGCCAGCTGTGAATCTATTTCAATTTCTGGCAGGTAATCAATTTATTTTTTCTACCGTAGTTGAAAAAGAGATATCGTAGCACATAAAGAAAGATTAAAAAATTTACTTGGTATGTCCGTTTATCTTTTCGCCTAACCAACTAATAAAGTTGTCTTTGACCCATGGCGGATGGATCTCAGATATTTCCAACGGTTATGATTATCCTGCTCAATATAAAATGAGGAGGATCCATGGGTAGCATGAACACAATAAACATGAAACTTTCCGGAAGTAATGATGCTATTCTTGTAAGGCATATACTCAGGATTAATATTTACATATCCCCCGTCAGGAGTACTTGCCAAAATGGATCCTTCAGAATAATTAATACCTGCTTCATGGATGGGCTCTTCATTGTCGAAGACATCTGGAGTATTGGGCATATATCTTAGTTTAATTCTTTTATCTCTACATTTTCTGAATGGAAAAGAACCGAAAATGTGATGTTGGTTGCTTTCTAATGAACCAATTTACATAATTCCTGCAATTCATGCAGCCGGGCACAATTATAATTACTTAAAGTAAAAATACCCTTATGAATGAAACCTCATTAGTTGAATCTGAAGCAAAGATTGAAATTGCACGGTGGGTTGTTGGTTAGACAAGGCGCGTTCCCGAGCTTCTATTTAAAGACTAAAAGTTGCGTCTCTCCCGGCTTCCGCACACTGTGTTTTGTTTCGCCAATTCATTTCTGTAAAACATGAAGATCACGATGTCTAATTATTGCAACGCCATCCCTCGCCTTGACTACAACATATTCTATGCTATCTATTTCAATGACATAGCCTTCATCCCAGGAGTTTATGCTGAACTTGAATTTCTTTGATTTCACCATTGGACTCACTTCGTTATGCCTCTGATTTGGCATAAACGCTAATATAACTGGTGTTATCCCGGCAAACACAACTACTATTGTGATTAAGTAGGTTTTTATTGTCTTGGTCATAAATTGATACGGATTGAATGGTTTTTTCTGCAACGTATTTAGTGATCTTTAGAGTTCGGTACTTGTTGCTTTTTGTTCTACAAGGATACATTGAATTCGTTAAATGTCAAAACGTGGTACTCATTGAATACGCCGAGATGTGGGAACGGTCAATAGGGTGCAGAAAAAGTTTTATGCGAAGACGAAATAGGAAACAGCCCCATTTAAAACCGTTTTTGGATAAGACGAAATGTTTATCTCGCAAATGGTAAGTTAGCTTCGTTTATTTTCAAAACATTTTGGTTCAATGTTCAATGGAAACGAAACAATACACCTTGCAACTCGAAATTTAAGGATTGCACAAATGAACCTTGCTCCAAAATAGATTCGGGCAGCCGTTAGGAATTATTTTTGTTGAAGTTATAAACGAAAAGAAAAATATACCGGTGCTTATGTGATTGCTGTCCTTGGAAAAAATGTATCGAATTCTGGCTACAAATGCCAATAAGGACATGCAGGCATATAGTCGTCCTTTCGTGTCGTCATGGTAAAGAAAATGCTACAAAGCTGTCACCTCTCTCTGAACCCAGCTTAGTGCCACCGCAAGCGATAACAACATATTGTTTTCCATTAACAGCATAAGTTGAAGGGGTTGCGAATCCGGCTGCCGGTAATTCTATTTCCCAAAGCAATTGTCCATTTTTCTTATTATAAACCCTGAACTTCTTATCTTTTGTTCCGGCAATGAACAGCAGGTTGCTTGCTGTAATAATCGGCCCTCCATAATTTTGCGATCCTGTTGAAGGGATTCCTTTAGCAGCCAGTTCCGGATGATCACCAAAAGAAATTTTCCAGATATATTCACCGGTATTCAGGTCAATAGCATTTAACGTGCCCCAAGGCGGGCGAATGGCCGGATAACCATTCTTATCGAGAAACCTGGTATATCCTGATATTTTATAAGGAAGCCCTGCTTCCTCCAGTTTCGTTATGCGGGGTTCTTTTGTTAAGCCGGGCTCTGGTTTTTCATCTCCATAGAGAAATGCGGCGAGCGCCTTTTTTTCGTTGGTTGAAAACCCGGTGAATGCAGGCATCTTCCCCTTGCCTTGTGCAACTACATCAATGACATACTCACGCTTGTGATGGTTAGCTACATCAAGAAGCGAAGGGAACCCACTGTTTGGATTCCCTTTTCGTTCGGCACCATGACAAGAAGCGCAGTTTTTAATATAGAGGCGATGACCGGACGTAAGGCCGCTTAACTGCTGTTCGGTGTCACCGGGGCCAATAGAAATGCGCCACGCCATCTCGTTGCTGTTTACATAAAGAATCCCCTCCGGATCAACTGCGGCTCCGCCCCATTCCGCTCCTCCGTCAAGACCCGGAAACACAACAGTTCCTTGTTTGCTCAGGGGAGTGAACGGACCCTCCACACGGCTTTTTCTGAACGTCGCTATTAGTTCCTCCCGGTTTTCTGCATATGGGTTGATGTCCTGTTCAGTAAAGTTTTGTCGGGCATAGGGTGCTGGTTTAAGTGGGAAGGGTTGAGTTGGCCAAGCCTGTTCTCCAGGTATGTCTGATGCAGGAACACGCCTTTCCTCTATAGGAAAGACGGGGGAACCGGTTACCCTGTCGAAAACAAAAACATAACCCTGCTTGCTCACCTGCGCCACCGCATCAATCTGCTTAGCATCATGAGTAACGGTTACCAGATTGGGTGGGGCAGGCGGGTCACGAT
>JBDSBP010000185.1:0-3249 GCA_039921525.1 Chitinophagaceae bacterium
TTTCCGCGTCAATTACCCGAACGCCCTTCGCCCTGCTTTTTTCTTTGTCATAAATCACTGAATTCACTATTGAAAGTGGGCGGAGTGTAAGATTCCCTGTTGCCATCGCTGCCGGAAGTGTAGACGAGTGTGTACTAAAGTACGCGCCAAAGGGGCATCCCCTGCTACAACGATCACGGTATTGACAACTACCACGGCCCATATGTGGAACGGTAAGGTTAGCTTCCCGATAAATGGTCATCATCCGGGAACGGTTGTAATGTGCTTCAATTCTTTTCTTTACTGCCTTTTCCACACAGTTCATTTCCATCGGCGGAAGGAATTGCCCGTCCGGTAATTGGGCAAGACCTTCGTTCTGGCCACTGATTCCGGCGAAACGTTCCGTATAATCATACCATGGCGCTATATCCTTATAACGAATGGGCCAGTCAATCCCAACCCCATCCTTAGCGTTCGCTTCAAAATCCATTTCGCTTAATCGTAAACATCCCCGTCCCCACATCAAAGATTTGCCGCCCACTTGAAAGCCCCGGTACCAATCAAAGCGCTTGGCTTCAGTATAAGGACAGTCAAGGTCATTTACCCAAAACTTTTCATTCTGCTCGCAATAAAAACCACTCCTGGATTGTACAGGATGAGTTCGTATTTGCTCCTGGGTAAGCCTTCCCCGGTGCTTAAACTCCCAGGGCGGCATCATGGCTGTATCATAATCTTTAACGTGCTCGATGTTTCTACCTCGTTCCAGCAGTAATACTTTTAATCCTTTCTCGGTGAGCTCTTTTGCCGCCCATCCACCGCTTATGCCCGAGCCAACCACAATAGCATCATACGTATTTTTTTGTGTACCCATAAAGTATAAATAATTAAATTAGTATTGGTTGCTTAAATCAGTATCGAGCCATCATGTGGCCCAGGCTTTCTGTCCTTTCTTTAACGGCATACATCCATCATATCTACCGGGAACTTCAATATACGTAAGCGCTTGTGACGCTCCGATTTGAGAGGTAAAATACCCCAGCACCGTAAGCTCTTTGATCAAAAAAAAATAATGGGAAGAAATACCCTTTCCTTCCTGACCTACATTATTTTTTTGGTGAGTTTTCGCTTCTTTTTCAATGGTATTTATCAGTGTTTCGCGCTCTGAGGATGATATTGCAGTAAAAGGTTTATCATAATCAGACTCAGATCTTTTCTGTACATCCTCTATTCCTTTAATAAAAACCTTCTGAATATCCTGTGGATAACATTCGTTGATCATCATTACGATAAAAGGTCCAACCCCGGCAGCTTTCGCCCCTGGCGTATCAGTATCCGGAATAATGGTGTTGGCTATTTCCGCAATTGTCATTTCCAGCTCCTCATTAAATAATAAACCTTCTTTTTTAGAAGATTTCGGTTGGCACCCCTCATACACCACTCCCAGGGCAGTGATTGAAAAAGCACCCCCTGCCCAAAAAGCAACATTCTTAAGTACTTCTCTTCTATTCATACATACATTTTTATTATTAAAGTTTGAAGCCTTAATTTATCCGCTTTAGTGTAAACTCTCTTTTCTTTATTTTATGAACGCTTTTTACAAACCATTGTGTCTGCCTGTTGCAAAAGCCGACCTCATCACAATGCCGGAGGGAAGAGACACAGCAACGTATTTCATAATTTTACCTTGTTAAAAAGTGTAAGAATTTCGGTTACAATTTTTACCGATGCATTTGTTTCTACCTTATTTACACTCAGCCATGTCTCATACCCACCCAATAGATGTTGTTTGGGAGTAGGAAGATATCCATACCCGCCATTAGCCAATGCTATGGTAAAAGATTGCTTAAAAGGACTTCGGGTTTTAATTTCCAAACCTATTTCAGCAAAAGGTTCGAAAGGAACTGTGGCTATGCCGACCTCACCTACCCGGAAGGTTTGTAAAATAACATCAATTTTCTCAGGCCATTCCTTCATTTGAATAGTGCGTTCTGCAAATACTTTTTCCATTCTATTCTTTGGCTCATCGGTTTTGTCCTCATTGACTGTCCCCTTTGCCCACGCAAGCATCCCCGGGTCAGGTTTCCGTATATCAAGCGTGAGTTCCATTTGAGCTGCCCGCAAGGGTACCCAATCTTTATATTGCAGGCCCCGATAAACCCTAAATACTTCCTGGGCCACATCATTAGCGACTATCCGCATTTTCTCATAAGGGAGATATTTTTCAGCAGCACCTCCAAAATTGATATTATTTATATCACCCTCAGTACCATTGGACATAATACCTACAAAAGGACGATCGAAATGATCTGCTTTTAATAGCTCCTGGAGACGGTTGGCAAACATGGCAAAATAATCAGCGGAAATATCGCCCTTAGGCACACCACCTACATAGTGCAGCGAATAATTAGCTAATACAGCTATGGGGCGGCCTTCCAGTGACTGAACGGACAGAAATGAAACTTCCGGATCTGTTGGTCCTGCCGGCTCAAGTAAATTGGGGTTACCAATGCCCGGATTCATCTGGACCTTTTCCATTTTTCCAAAGGGATTAAGTACCGGTGATTTCAATTTCCATCGACGGTTGAAAACGTGCTGAGGCACACTACCAACTCCCCAACTTATCCTGGCAGGTTCCAGGTTATTCACTGCTACCCTGGCTCCATCAGCAATTCGATGTGCGACAAACTTTTGATATTCATCCAGGGGCTTAGGCCGTTTCGATTCTGCTGCATAATGGTCTCGAATACTAATAGAAGGTTCAGGTGGATTAATTTCCGCCCCTGCCCAAACCGAAGAGTGAGTATGCGTGGATGACATCGCGATGTGCTCTTTTGGTATTTGTGTTGCTTCAAAAATCATCCGTTTGGCCTCGTCAAACACTTCACGGGGTATTTCCACATTATCAACGATTACAAAAATCAATTGAACTTGGCCATCGTCGAGAGCCAGGGAACGAACATGCAATTCATCATGGATATGGGTTGCCAAAGGAAGAGGGAGCCATCCTCCAGCTATACCTTCTCCCAAAAATGGGGTGATGTTAGCCGTGGATGCACCTGCCCGAAAAACAGGATTTTGTGTAAATACAGCGGAAGTGGAAGTGGAAAAAGGCGAAAATAATATACTGCCTTCCGGTTTGATAAATCGCCCGTGAATTTCAAATGGCGATGAAAACAAAAACCCGTTATTCAATGCTGCATTTGCCTTCCCACAAGTTGCCCAAACGAAAATGGCAGCGATTTTCAAAATCAAAAGCATTTTATTCAAAAA
>JBDSBP010000186.1:0-3369 GCA_039921525.1 Chitinophagaceae bacterium
GGAAATAATTCAGCAGTACTTTTCCTTACAAAACAAAAAAGCCGCTGTAAGGGCTACTGTGGCTGAAGGCACAGACGTTCCATTGTATATACTAGGTTCAAGTACGGATAGTGCACATTTAGCGGCAAAAAAAGGATTGCCATATGCTTTTGCCAGTCACTTTGCATCCACCTATTTACATCAGGCTTTAAAGATCTATAAACAGGAATTTCAACCTTCTGAGTTCTTGACAAAGCCTTATACTATGGCTGGAGTAAATATTTATGTCGCAGATACAGATACCGAAGCAGAACATTTGTTTACCAGCTTAATCAGAATGTTTGTTGGTGTGTTAACAGGAGCCAGAGACCCACTGCATCCACCAACAGAAATGACGGAAGACCTGAAGGAAATGTTTCAGCATCCAGCGGTAAACCAAATGCTGAAATATTCTTTTGTAGGAAGTAAGCAAACTGTAAAAAAGAAAATTCAAGCGTTTATTGCAGAAACAGGTGTAGATGAATTGATAGCGGTATCGACCATGTACGACATAGATGACCGTATAAAATCTGCACAACTATTTGCAAAAATTATGACTGAGATAAATGAGCAAAAATCATACGATAATCAGCCGGGTCTGTGACACACAGTTTCACTTAAGATTGAAATGGCATACAGCTACATTAACTTACTCCGGCCTTTAAGCAGGGTTTCTCCAACTGATGTTATCGCGTAGCTCGCAGGGAGACGAAGTACTTTAACCAGGTCATCCGATATTAAGAGGTCTGCACCGAATTGATTACATAGGCCCTGTATCCTTGCTGAAGTATTGAGGACATCCCCAGTGAATATGATTTCCTTTTTCAGTGATCTTATCTCCCCTGCAGTTACTGTACCACAATGAAGTCCCGCTTTGAATTTCGGTAGTAAACGAAGTTTGCTATTGTACTTATCCACCTGCATTTCGAGCGTGCTTTTCATAGCAAAAGAAGCAATCAACACTGTTATTTTTTTTCAATCCATCCTTCAGTTTCCAGCACACAATCATCTCATCACCGGCGTGATAGATCGCACCGCCATAGTCAATAACAGCCTGACATGTCGAAGAAGTATTCTTTTAACATTTCGAAGTACCTGACATGTCCTAAATTTTCAGCAATTGTAGTTGAAGACTTCATGTCCACGAACATAAATATTCTTTCTTCTTCTATGGGATGATGATACTTTCCCAGAAAAAAATTATTCAAAGTATCTAGCCCCATACCTTCCCTAAACTCAGCATAAAATTGGCTTATTACAATTACTGAAGCAATGTACAGCAAAATGCCAATTATGGAGAAACTCGTAAAAAATGTCCAGATTGGTGATGATAACTTATTAAAAGACTGTTCGTTATGCGCAAACAACGCATTGACAAATGTAATAATGAGGAGGAAAAAAAATAAAAATGACTAAATAAACAATTGATTTAAATAAAATCTTCCTGGTAAAGCTATTTTTAATGAACCTCTTATTGAAGTAACTGATCTCAAGGATACCAGTCAATATTCCCATGGTCAGGCCCGCGGCAGGAATTGTAAAAACGTTTCTTGCAAAATCATACTTAACACCGGTTGAAGGGTAATGATCCACATTCCGAGGATACTTTTCTCCAACACGGCATATAGCAGGCTGAAAATAAACCATAATACTCCGAATGGAATGATACGGGTAATATCTCTTCTGGTTTTCGGTAAAAGTATACAATGGAAGTTATTGAATAGGTATCAAAATAACACACTTTATATCTGCTATAGTCCTGATCACACTGGGACGTAAGGCAAGGCCTATGACATTGCTGCTGACACTGCCTATTCAATTGACGATATAGCTGGAATACTTTCTGACATATCCGGGCTGAGGAGTTAAACGTCACAAGTAACTACCTTTTCCACTATTAGGCATATCTTTGTTCACCTATGAGACAACATGGAAAAACGGGAAGAAAATACCCTTCAGCCATAAGTAAATAATTCACTAACCTTAAATTTAATTGTATGTCGAAAAAGAACGCCGAACCCAAGAAGAATAAGCCTACAAAAAAGAAAAGCTCAGCACAAAAGAAAGCGGATCCAAAGAAAAAAGCACGCTAACGCTAAGATCAAACGTAGAAAGCCCGGTTAAAAGCCGGGCTCCTATATCAACTAACTCACAACTGGTAGTGAACATTGCAAATGCAATGCTTGGTGGTGATCCTTCACCATCAGGATATGTTCCTCCGTTTTTCTGGGTCTCTCCCTTATATTAACCAGGTCCGTTAGGTTTTATCCATGCGTTATCGATTACTGTATATCCGCCATTTGCAAGGTTGAGTTGGACTTGGGTTAGAGATACATAATCATCTAAATTTGGTAACCCCGCCTTTAAAATAAAGACGTTACACAAAGAGATGATTATAAAAATGGAAGGAAAACCCTAATTCTTATGCATTCAAGGAAATCAAATGAGATATTGCATGAACAATCCAGGCTTGAAAGCATTAAAGCAATCAGGCAATTTATAGTCGCTGTCGCTCCAATAGACGAATCAGATCTTGAATTACTTCCGTGCTATCTTTGCGGGGCAAGTATATGTGAACATTACGAATATTCGAATTTGGTTTCAATACCTTCAATTTTAAAAAGGTTAACCTACCTTGGATATTTTTTTTTATTTACTCCAATGAATATCAATAATAAACGTAAGAAACGCTCTTATTCCACTGAATTTAAACGAGCCTATCTCACAGGACTGCTACCTCCTTCGGCAGTTAATAATGTTCCTCCCAGTACCCTTAGTTCCTGGAAAAACAAATCCTTAGACAATTTATATGGCTATGATTTTATCTATGCAAACGATGAACAATTGGATTTTTATCAATTAAAGGAACGTTACGACAAGCTCATAAAAGTTACTAAAGCACTCGCTTTGATTGTTATGTGCTTCTCAGAAATTATTTATACGGTTTCCTACCGAAAAAAATTATTAAAAGAATCTCAAATTATTTTGATAAAAACCATTGGGCTGGCAGCTAATCTTGTTACTCTTAACCGGACACTTCGCTGGATGAAGATTTCTTATCAACAATATTACAGCTGGGTTAATAAGGTAGGCTGTAGCCATTCGTTCATGAAGATGTGCCTGAAAAAATACCCTCACCAGTTATCAGATAAAGAAATTGATGTAGTGAAAGAATATGTTACTGATGAAGCGTATTTACATTGGAGCACAGCTTCAATTTATTGTCAAATGTTAAGGAAGGCAAAAACATTTATGTCCCTTACTACTTTCCGTAAATATGCGAAATGGACCAATCCCAATTTATCCGATCGTCGGAAAAAATTAAATAAACGCTGGAAGGGTCTACGGGCC
>JBDSBP010000187.1:0-8867 GCA_039921525.1 Chitinophagaceae bacterium
GTTCACTCACCCGGATGGTACGTCCTCTCCGCCCCGTTCTTTACATCTTTTTTATAAAAAAGAATCTCTTTATAAGTATGATTGATGTACCCTTCTACCTGGTCTGTAAAATGTGGTGAAGCAGGATCTGAACTTGCCCCACCTGTCAAGATGGTTTTAGCCGTTATCTTTTCACCGAATTCAACTACAGCTACAAACGTATTACCCGTTATGCCATAGCGATTTTTTGTCCCTGGTGTTTTCTTACTTACAAAAGCATTTAGCGAACCCAGGTAACCTGGTGTAGCCGGTACGGCCCAGCTTTTTTTGTTATCGCTTACTTTTTGTCCTTCAGCATTACGCTGGTAACGGTTAACAGTACCCCAGCTTACTTTCCATGTGCCGTGGTCTCTATTTAATTCTAACACAACAGCTTTTAAGCTATCCACTAATTGCTGTGGCAACAGGTTATTGGTAGAAACTGCGGCACCATTTGTAATCGAATACCGTTCTTCATTAGTATATGGTTTTTTGAGCTTTGAAACATCCGCTTCAATAATTTTCTCGATCCACATTACTGCCAGGGTTGTTGGTACAGAACCTGTATCGGCTCTCCTATCCCATTTTCTCAGGAGGTCAATCGGGCCTGCCAGTCCGGTAGTATCCGTTTTCATATTATCGTATGCGGCGACAAGGTCCGGAATAAATCGAGCTGCATTAGGTAAATAGGTATCATAAGTAGCGGTTATGATATCATCTATGGTGGCATCATGAATTTTATCCAATAGGCGAACGGCATTCATCGCCCTGGGCGTTTGTCCGTCCGGGAACATGAACACCGGTTTTTTACTCATCAATGTATCGAAAGATCCGGTTGCATATAATACGGTAGAATTACAATTTTCTAAAAAGCCACTAGCAGGATTCTCGTAATGCGGGATTTCATCCAGGGAATATGTGCCTTTCCATTCAGTAGCGTCTGTGCTGCCATCTACCGGGCGTTTCCAGTCAAGGGATGTATCTTTTTGGGGTACGAAGTTACCATGCCAGTAAGCGATATTTCCTTCTTTGTCGGCATATACTATATTGCTTCCCGTCATGGCACGCCGATTAATAGCCGATTTGAACTGTTCCAGGTTTTTAGCTTTCATCTTCTCCCAGTGCATGGCCAGCAGGTCTATATTTGCATCAACGGTTTTGAGGGTAATCCATTTGCCATCCAGCGCAGAAACGACAGGGCCGTGATGCGTTTTATAAACCGTAATTTTTTTGGATAATAGTTGATTCCCTTTTTTGTAGGGAACAATAATTACTGTACTATCAACCGGCCGCATGGTTCCGTTATATTTATAAAAATATTTGCCGTCTTTTTTCTCCACTGTTTCAGCATACAGGTCTTTTGCATCTGATAACGAAACGGGATGCATCCAACCCAGGTGTTCATTAAACCCCTGGAAAATATTGAACTGGCCAAGAAAGGGCGCGCCATAAGAGTTCAATCCCCTTTTGCTCACCACCTGGATCTCTATTCGTCCATAAAATTCTGCATGGGGATTAATCAAAAGCATGGCATTTTTATTTTTTGTACGGGAAGGCGCTATTGCCCAGCCGTTAGATCCTGTTGGTTCGCCAAATTCGCTTCTTGATGTAACTGGAAATCCTGACGTAGAAACGGGTATTTTTTTAGAATACAAAGCGACAAAATCTTCTTCCGAAATATTGCTACCCCCAATGGATGGGATATCATTCATAAGGCACATCCAGGGTTCGGCACGGGTAAGCAGTATAGATTTCCTACCAGGGTGTGAAATAAGATAAAAATTAATTCCGTCGGCAAATCCATCACAAAGCTGCCGAAGCCATTTTGGTGATTCTTTATACTGCGCCATCGCCTGTGCGGTATCTGTGAAAATGCGCGACCAAAGGCTCTTGTAAATTCCTGGTTCGCCCTCCACTTCGGCCTGGCGGCCCAGTTTATTTATCATCGTAGTTTCTACCTTATCAAAAAACTCTTCACATTGTACGTACATCATGCCGAATACCGCTCCTTCATCCGTTTTTGCATATACATGCGGAACGCCCCATTTATCTTTAATGATGGTAATATGTTTTGCTTCTTTTTTCAACGATTTGATTTCTGCGGGAGAAAATATTTGTGCCCTAACGGTGATGGATAGAGCAAGTACCAGGAGCGTGGATAGTTTTTTCATGTATGTGGTTTCATTTTTAAGAGATTGGGTATTGGCTATCGGCTATCAGCTATTCGTTAATAGTGATTTCGTTTTAGTTTGAAACTCATTATACTAAACCTCAAAAGGTTAAATACTTCCTCCCGATAGCCGAAAGCTGATAGCCGATAGCCGACAGCCGACAGCCTATTTAATCAACGCATTATACAACGTTTCATTATTAGGAATTGGCCAGATATAATTGTTATCCGTAGGGTTCGCTGCCGGCACCGGCGTGGAGCCGGCAGGTGTTTTGGCGGGAATCGGCAAGCCCAATCGCATCAGGTCTCCATTGCGTATCCCTTCCCCCAAAAATTCAATCCGTCGTTCGTTTACAATTTTGTCTATAAGATCAGTCTTGGAGGTTGCAGTAAACGTTGTAGTTGCATCGGAGCGTTGCCTTACCACATTCAGCAAGCTGATGGCCCTGCTATCCACCCCGTTAACATTGGCAAGGGCTTCCGCCAGGTTTAGCAGCACTTCTGCATATCGTATAACGGGGATGTAATCAGTATACGGAGAACCGGTGGGAAATTTGCTGTTCCACTTTCTTCCCGCATTGGTTCCGGATGGTGTAGTAAAAACAAGGTTCTTTCTTTTATCCGTATTTTTCCAACCAGCATCATTAATAACTCCTTTTTCGAAGAGATAAAATTGGCCTGTGCCTACACTGCCTAATCCGGTAGCGTCTGCTGAAACAGGAAGGTAATTATTTGCCAGTGAGTTTCCCGGAGCATCATTGGATGAGAAGGGCATGGAGAAAATGGATTCAGTAGTGGTATATGATTTAAAAACGGCGGTAATATCAGCCTGCAGCGTATGAGAAACACCGCCTGATGCGGCAGCGGTGAAAGGCGCCGCCGTTGATACTATTTTATTTGCCTCCGTGATCACACTGGCATAATCACCCATGCTGGTATATACCCTTGTTTTAAATGCAATGATGGTATTTTTATGGATCCTGGTGGTGTTTAAAACGGAGGTACTATATTTTAACGGCACATTGGTTTCAGCATAATTAAGATCAGCAAGTATTTGTTTGTATACTGCATCCACGGTGCTCCTGGCCAAATTGTAATCACTTAACCCTGTGTTAGGAGTTAAACGCAAAGGCAGGCCAGGCATTGAACCATTTCCACTCCGGTAAGGTTGTGCGTACAATTGCAACAGGCTGTAATAAGCCATAGCGCGTAATGCCCTGATCTCTCCAGTATAATTTTTATTTAATGAATCGCCGGCGACGGCTGCTCCGGTACTTATCATCCCGGCAAGGAATACATTGCAACCATTTATCACCTGGTAACTTTGTTGCCATACAACACTTACATCGGTAGTGCTGGGATCCGCAAGAAGGGCATAGGTTAATCCACCCTGCAAGGGGTTTTGATTGGTGCTGATAAAATCACCCGCCCTGGCATCGTTGTAAAGCAGATAGTTACTTCCCCATAAGCCGGTACCTTTAAAGGTAGCATACGCTCCATTTACCTGGTTGCTTATACGCGCCGGGGTGGCGAAAGCCGAAACGTCAGAAATAAGGGTAGTAGGAATTGGATTAAGGTCAGCCGTTTTTTTGCAGGATTCCGTACTAAGAAAAGCGCCTGCAATGAATAAGTATATGAAGTTAATTCTCATTGTATTGGTTTGAATGTGTTAAAAGCCCACTTTGATGCCAACGGTAAAGATGCGGGCATTGGGCATCATATTCCTGTCGAAGCCCTGTGTTGCCGTACCGTTACCGGTTGTGGTAACTTCAGGATCGGCGCCCGGGTAATTTGTATGCATAGCGAGGTTCTGGCCGCTTGCGTAAATTTTGATACCGCTGATCTGCATTTTCTGAATAAGAGGAGCTGGAAGGTTATAGCTTACCGTTACATTTTTCAACCGTATATAGTCACTTGAATATACGTTCGCCGTAATAGGTAACGAATATCCCCAGGAGGTAAAGTCTCCATCCTGAACGCGGGGTATATCGGTAATGTCGCCCGGCTTTTGCCAGCGTGCCAGGATGATAGTGGAGTTATTCGCGAAGCGGCCATCCATCAACGTTCCCTGTGTTCCGTAGTACATATAACCACCAAACTGGTAAGTGACCAAAACGTCCAGGTCGAAATTATTGTAGTGGAACGTATTAATAAATCCTCCATAAGCGGTGGAGTTGGTTTTTTTATACACCACACCATCTGCTGTAGTTGTAACGGCATTGGCTTTTGTTCCATCTTCATATTCCCATTGCGACCGGCCGGCGGGCGGCACCTGCTGGTACAACACTTTCCTGCCTGCACTGTTAATAAAAACCCTTCTGCCGGAAGCCGGATCCACACCGGCGGTAGGGATGGCATAGATCATACCCACCGAATATCCCGGAAGAGATATGGATACAAGGTCGGAAGATCCACCCAGGCCGTTAATCAGCAGGTTGCTAACGGTTGGCGAAAGTGATTTGATCTTATTCTGGTTTAAAGAAAGATTCAAAGAGGTGTTCCATGAAAAATTCTTATTTACAACAGGACTTGCATTTAACCCTATTTCCAACCCCTTATTAAACATTGATCCCACGTTAGCAAGTACAGAATTCTGTGTGCTCCCTGGCAGTCCTGCAGAAGCAGGAGTAGGAACCGCAAATATTAATCCGTCGATATCGTTTTTGTAATAAGAGATTTCGCCCGTTATCCTGTCTTTGAATAGACCGAAATTTAAACCGAAGTCTGTTTTTTTACTTGTTTCCCATTTAAGTTCTGGATTGCCCGCTGCAGAATAATACAAGCCAGCCTGGCCGCCGTACAGGTTGGCAGAATAGGTGGATAAGCTGGCAAAATCACCGATGCCGGCCAGGTTTCCGACCTTGCCATAACTGGCTCTTATTTTAAAGCTGCTGAAAATATTGTCTAAAGAAGCTGCATGCCAGAAATCTTCCTGTGTAATTTCCCAGCCACCAGAGAATCCCCAGAATACACCCTTCTTATTATTCTTTCCCAATACAGAAGACTCATCCTGGCGAAGGTTGGCAGAGAGCAAATATTTACGCTTGTAATTGTATTGAAGCCGGGAGAATAATGAAAACAGGTATTGGTTGTAGACCTGGTTAGCCGTATTGCTGATGACGACTGTTCCAAAACCTCCCTGTATGTTCGTGTAAAAAGGATCTGACTGGCTGGTGCGGTTCAAGCCGAACTGGTTACCCCTCGTTCTTTGTTCCTCTTCCCCCAGTAACAAATTGACTGAATGCTCACCGATCACCTTATTAATGGTAGCGGTATTCGTCCATACTGAATTTTCTCTCTTTGCCGAAACGCCGGTGGCGCTTCCATTACTACTGGTTCCTTCGTTGGTACGGGGATCAAAATAGCGCTCCGTTCTGCTGTAAATGTTGTTTACCCCATATACAGATCTCAATGCCAGCCAGCTAAATGGATTGATTTGCGCGTAGACGTTAGACTGTATGTAATTGTTGGCTGTATTATCATCGTTGTAACTAAGTGTTATCACAGGATTGGTATATCCCATACGTGTAGTGGAGGTGAGATGGCCCTGGTTATCCATCAGTCCAAGGTTTAAACCCGTTGCGTTATAGGAGCCATCTTTATTATAAGGGCCTACAATTGGGGCAGCCACCAGGGCTAGCCGATAGGCAACCGAATTGCTGGCAGAACTGCTTACACCGTTGCCGGTAGAAAGGATGGCCGTGGTAACGTCATACGTATAGTTTGTTTTCGAACCCACACTGAGCCACTTCGATACTTTGTGATCAACATTATACGTAACCGACTTCCTGTTATAATCATTGCCCTTCAGTATGCCATTCTGGTCGGTATAACCTATAGACAGGTAATAACGGGTTGACTCGTTGGCTCCCGAAAGACTAAGAGTATGGTTTTGAGAAACGCCTGTACGGAAAATATAATCATACCAGTTGGTTTTTACTACGTTGCCATCCGGGCCAATGGAGGTTCCATAATAATTAGTAGTGGCATTGAAGGTTCCCGCATTCTTTAATCCTTCATTTTTTATTTCAAGATACTGATCTGCATCCAGGATGGATGCCAGTCTTGCTACTTTGCTCCAACCAAAGAAGACATCATACACGAGTTTCGCCTTTCCAAGTTTACCCTTTTTCGTGGTAACAAAAACAACTCCGTTTGCTGCCCTGCTTCCGTAAATGCTGGTTGCAGATGCATCTTTAGCTATATCTATACTCTCGATATCTGCCGGGTTAATGGAAGCGAGTGGATTGTTGGAAGCATTCCCTCCAACAGTTATATCGTCGGTATAAACGGGTACGCCATCAATTACTACCAATGGATAAGAACTTAGTGAAAGAGAATTGGTGCCTCTTATCCTGAAAACAGGAGCCTGGTTCACTACACCTGAATTGGCCACTATGTTTACCCCGGTTGACCGGCCGTTCAAAGTACCCTCAAAACTTTGTACAGGCAATTCTGCAATAGCATCGCCACTTACCTTGGTAACACTGCCGGTGTTAAGGCGTTTACTTGACGTACCGTAACCTATTACCAGGGCTTCATCCAGTTTACTCACTGCCGGTAATAAACGAATGGATATTTGAGTAAGTCCGTTTACAGCAACCTGCTGTGTTTCATACCCTATGCTGCTAATGATTAGCGTGGCATTGCCGTTCAGTCCTTTGAGGGTAAATTCTCCTGCATCATTTGTAGTAGTAATTTGTTTACCGCCTTTTACAGCAACAGTAGCCCCAGATACAGGCTCACTTTTGTCATTGGTTATTTTGCCTTTCAGATCAATAAATGCCGCCTTCGCTCCAAGACAAAAGGCCAGTAATAAAATCAAGATAACCTTCATCCTGCTGACGTATGGCTTTGGTTTCATCAAGCAGGCACAACAAACTTTTACACGCATATTTCAAGTTTTGGTTAAGACAACATGGTTCGAAAACTATTATAAATGTTTTGAACATACAATAGCGAAGGCCGCAGATCGTGTAATTATTCTCGACGATAAACAGGAGCTGACATCATATGCACCTAACAGCCTGATTTAAAAGCCCGGGCATAATTTAACAGGGGTCCTATTCCACCTGTATAAATATGGGCAAATGAACGATAAATTGCGAAATAAATAAAATATAATTGGACTCCTTGATGAATAATACAGCATATAGAACAACAAAAAAGATTTATTTTTTTAAGCCCTATTGAGGGACAATACGTAAGAAAGAAGCACTGACTTCTTGTTTCAGCCGAAGCACGGCAGCATCATTTTATGCACAGCCATAAACAAATTCCCGTTTCACATTTTGCGTAAAAACCAATTCTTTATAGTCCGAAAAATATATTAGATTTATACATAAGCTTATCGGACCAATCTATGAATGCCCCACTCTTCGCCAGGTCCAGCCCTGGGAGCAATTGATCCGGACACTCGAATATGAATTCATTGACTGTAATCAACTATTTTTTAAAGGAACTGTATGATTTATCCTTCTGAAGCCGATATTGTACCATTTTTGAAAGGCGTGTCGCAAAGTTTACAACCGTATGCACAAGCCAATGAAGTCCATATTTTATTTTCATCCCGCATAAAAAAACAAGTGGTGTATTACCAGCCTTTTTTACTTTCCCAGGCCCTTTTTCAACAAATATGTAATATGATAAATTTACTGCCGCCAAAAAGCAAAATCAGCGTTCGGTTACGTTACAGTACCGATAAACAAAACATGCAGGTGGAGATAGAAAATACCAGCATTAATTTAATACGGGTAAACGAAATTTGTACGCGATCAATATATTCCTTTACCGGAATTCCATTACCAAATGGGACCTTATACTGCCTGGACCTTCCATTGCATCTACAGGTCCCTGTTTTAGAAGAGTTAGCCCAGGCAAATAAATCCAACAACAACGTTCCCCGATTTTATAAAGAAATTCAAAAACGGTTTCAATCGCAATTTACACAAACAGAAAAACTAATAGCCACTCTTGCAAAGAGCCAGCCACATGAAGCTGCTTTTATGCAAAAAATAAATGCCCTTATAAAGGTCAACCTGGAAAATGAAAACTTTGATACACTTGCCTTGTGTGAGGCAATGTCTATGAGCAGGACGCAATTGTTCCGGCGGTTGAAGTCGCTTATTAAAGTGGCGCCTGCCAACCATATCAAGTCTGTTCGGTTGCAAAAAGCTAAGGAGTTGCTGGAAACTACTGACTGGACCGTTAGTGAGATAGCCTATAAGACCGGATTCAAAACAATCAGCCACTTTACAAAAATTTTTAAAAAGCAATATCGTATACTGCCCTCTGCTTTCCGCTATGCCAATAAGATTGCAACAAATGAATAAAAGATCGCAATAAACGGACTAACAAACATTCGAATTGAGATGTAGATTTGGTAAAACTTTTAAACATGGAAACACTTAAGCAAAACAAAGAATTTATTGTCCTTTATTTTAATGCCCTCAGTGGCGTATCAAAAACACGGGAAATTATGGAGGAGTATATTTCCGATGAAGAACTGATAGAACATATTTTGTTTTTTGACAAAGCATTTCCCAGCTACGAAATTTTTTCCGACGAGATGACGTCGGAAGGCAACCGCGTTGTGGTTCGCGCCCGGTTCAAAGGTGTTCATGAAGGAGAATTTAATGGTGTCTTACCTACGCATCGCAAGGTTGATTTCCCGTTTGCG
>JBDSBP010000188.1:0-25319 GCA_039921525.1 Chitinophagaceae bacterium
GGCAGAGTTTGAATGATTCCATTATTAATTGCCAGGTCTAAAAGTAAACACGCAAAAACCGGCAAAAAATGATGGGAAATCGGCAATCGTTTTATCCAATTCATGAAATTATAAATTTTTTGCAATATTTTTAGAAAAATAATGCACAAAACTGCAAAAGCTTCTGGCCGGTATACTTGGTATTTCAGCAAAAACACCGTCAACATAAAATTTTGGAGATTTCCGCTAAAGCGCGTCAGCGTATTATTGTGTAGCACCTGACGATGCTTTGCTGAAAGGACAACTGAAAATTAACCCCAAAATCGCGTTCTTTAATTCCAATTGAATAACAATCCATTCTCTATTTGCTTCTTTTGAATACATATTTTGCAAGCTTTACCGCATTGTGCTTGCCTGATAGTGTTTATCTAATGTACATTTATTTAAATCTTAAACAATGTCTACATCAACTACTACATCAAACGCACCTGTATTTTATTTTAATGGCCTTAGTATCCGGGCTACTTATTCTTTTTCGGAATATAAAAAAACAGGAACGGCAACAAAACCCGGCAAGATTTATCTTGACCTGGTATTTCCACATCCCATAAAAGGTGAAACTGTTACTGTACGGGCATCTAAATCCGCACGCTTATTAAATCAGCCAAAAGAAGTAATTGATGCAATCGCTCAAAGGGATGTAAAAGACTTTCTGAGCCTTTACTTATAACCTCTTGTAAGAAGATATATCGTAATAATAATGTATGGAATATCTGTACTGCTATTATTGGTAATTCCTGTCATGATCCTCTGAACAGATGCGAGCATAAAAGATACCGCCGAGAATCACAACAATGGATGAACCAGCGAAAAATTATAATGGAAAGGAACGGTGCGGACAGCGAAACCACCTGGGTTAATAATAATATTGCGATTAATAAAACAGCCGTTTTAATATTTTTAATCATTAATATCTAACCTGCCGGATAAATATTATTGGGTTATAATAGTCAGATTACATTCACTTATTTTAGCATATAATCTAATTAATAAAGAGTTCCATATAACGACCAATGATATATGTTTTTACAACAGGTAAACATTACCTTGTATCATTACCAATATTAAAAACCATGCTTAAAGATGTTGTATCAGCAACAGGTGCAGATGTTTCAAAAGTAACCAGGGAAATATTTTTTATTGATGATGATGAAGAGGAACTTTTAATTTTTCAACTTGCTTTGAAAGATAGCGATATTTCTTTCAACCTTCATTATGCCAAAAGCGGCGATGTTTTCTTTAATATTTTGGAACAAAAAAAACCTGACCTCATATTTCTTGATTTACATATGCCAGGAAAAAGCGGAATCACGGTTTTAAAAATGTTGCGTTACAATGAGAAATATAAGTCCATTCCAATAATTATTTATTCGAAGCTAAATAATCCAACGTTTATAAATGATTGTTACCTGGCTAAAGCCAATTATTACCTCATTAAACCTGTTTCAATTAAAAAATTAACCAAAGCTCTCCATAAAATTATTGACTCAAATTGGGATGCAGGCAATTACCCCAGCAGGGAAAATTTTGTAATTGAAGAATAGAAAAAGCGCGATTTGAATATTCGTTATTATAACATTCGTCTCACGCATCAACAAAGAGTACCTTACATAATGATCATGCAGGAATTTCAATTGTTACATGAATATGAACAGGAAGAAATGATCTTTCATAGAGGGGTTTTTCTGGGAAATTATATAAGGGGAAACAAAATATGCGATGTGTACCAACTGGGAAGCTTTTATGTAAAGTTTTGCTATCTATTAAGTATAAATGGAAAAGCAATTGTAACGGCCTTCCATAGTGCAGACAATCTTCCCTTTCTAAAAGATATTGATATAAGCGCACTTTAAAGATCTTTCTCAGTTCATAATACTTTTTTCAATTTAATCCTTCACAAAGTTGAAAGTAACGGCTAAGCACTTTTCATTCTTTCCCATCTAAAATTTATATCGTTGCAATTTTTTTTGATAAAATAAACACTCTGAGAGAATTTATAGCAAGATATGTTTAGGGGTTGTATAAAAAATGTAGTTCAACCGATGATTCTGACCCCTCTTTTAGGTTTTTGGTCAACCCCGCAGTTTTTAGGAATATCCAATTATACCTATTTAGAGTTGATCTTCTTCAATATCCTTTCGAAATAATCTTCAATCGGCTCAGCATTCGTTATAGGAAAACTTTCCAATGCGGTGCTTACCGCATCCAACAACTTATTATAAAGTCTAAATTTTTCTTCCAATATTTTTTCATCAGTAGTCTCCCAATAATTCCCTTCATCCACTAATTTAAAATTTATTAAGTATTTAACACTTATATGTTTAAGCAACCTAATCACAACCTTATGCACTTGTTCACCTGCATCTTGGTTTTTTGTTGAAAGAATAAATAGCATCTCCTGCTCTTTTTTGTCTGGGGAATTTCCAAAAAATTGCAGATATTCAGGACCGCTCATTCTACCATTAGATAAGAAACAAAGAAAAACTGTTTCGCATTAAAACGGGGCAAAACTTATCCCGTAAATTTTACCATCATAAACGAGATCGGCATGAAGTTCAGGAAAAACGCAATTATAAATTTCATAAGACCATTTAAAAAATTTCACAATATCCGCCACTTCATCGATCATTTCCTGCAAAGAAGTCAGAGGATTGAAACTGCCACTGTAATGTATGCTAAGACCCATAGTGAATAATATTTAAAAAAATATCAGTCTGTAATTTAAATATTGACTAAAATTTATTTTGCGTTGTTTCACCCTATTAAAACAAACAAGTTTACTCATCCTGAGAACATCTCATTACTGGTAATGTCGTAAATTTTACAATTCGTTGCTATCTATAAAAGTTATATGTAAATTACTGTATATTTAAGGGCCTATTAATTGCCCAGGACCATTATTTAAAAACAAACATTTTGTTATGAAGAACTTATTTTTCTCAACAGTCTTTATCCTTTTATTTTCAGCGGTATCTTTTGCCCAGCCGCAGTTTGCAGCCCTTGACAAAAGTCCGATGGACAGGGCGTACTTTCCCAATAACTTTGCACACGACAGGAAAGCCGGTGAGATGGCAGTTGTTAGAGTTATTTACAGCAGACCCCAAATGAACGGCAGGGAAATTTTTGGTAAAGTTGTTCCTTTTGGTAAAGTGTGGCGTTCCGGCGCAAACGAGGCGACTGAAATAAAATTTTACAAGGATGTAGAGCTTGCCGGCAAACAGGTAAAGGCTGGCACCTATTCTCTTTTTACAATTCCGGCAGAAAAAGAATGGACAATTATCCTGAGCAACGACCTGGATTATTGGGGAGCCTTTAGTTATAAAGAAGGCAGCGATGTTTTACGGATAACTGCTCCCGCTTCTGTACTGAGCACAGTAGTGGAAAATTTTACCATTCAATTCGACAAAAAAGAGGATCAGCAGGGGGTTATGAAACTCGCCTGGGATAAAACCGTTGTTGAAATACCTTTTAAATATTAGAATCAATTGTTTAGCCTTCATAAGACTTTACTTTGTCTCCTTTTCCTGGGTTGTACAGTACTATGCCGTGCCGCCCCCATAATTAACGTCAGCGATTTCGGCGCTGCACCCAACAGTTTTACCGATGCCACTACATTTGTAAAAAATGCCATTGCAAAATGTAAACCGGATGATCAAACAACCCTCTTATTCCCAAAAGGACGTTATGACTTCTGGCCATCCGAAGCGGAAGAAAGGAACTATTATATTTCAAATACGTCCACTGAAGTGGAGAGCCCTTCAAAGCTTAAACGCATCGGCCTTTTGTTTGAAGGCAAAAGGAACATCATCATAGAGGGCAATGGCTCTTTATTTATTTTTCATGGGAAAATGATTACCTGGGCCTTCGACCACTGTGCTGATATTAAACTGCAGAATATAGAAATTGATTTTGAGCGACCTACGATGTCTGAAATGACCTTCCAGCATGTATCTGACAGTTCCATCACGGTGCTCATTCATCCTGATTCGAAATATGCAATTATTAACGATACGCTGCAGTGGTATGGAGAAGGCTGGTGCATGCATAATAATTTTGCCATACTTGTAAATCCTGTCGACTCTACATTTACGTATAATTCATGGAAACCTTTTCACCAGGCAAAGGCCAGTTTATTAAGTAATGGTATTGTTGAATTTAAAGGTAATTTTAAAAAACAGGTTTATAAAAAAGGAACAATACTTACCATGCGTGATCCGATCCGGGATCATGTTGGCATGTTGGCATGTTTATAAATCTTTCCAAAAATATCTCCCTGGCCAATGTAGAAATTCATTTCATGCATGGATTGGGTATCATCAACCAGTTTTCAGAAAATTTATCATTCGACAGTGTACTGATAATACCATCGCATGGACGGATGATTTCAGCTTTTGCGGATTGTCTTCATTTCTCCGGCTGTCGTGGTTTCATCAACATTCAAAATTGCCATTTCAAGGGTTCGCATGATGATCCCGTTAATGTGCATGGCACACAATTGAGAATAGTGGAAACAAGTTCCGCCAATAGCGTCAAAGTTAGATTTATGCATGGGCAGACTTATGGGTTTCCGGCTTTTTTTGCGGGTGATACGGTTCATTTTGTTCATAGCGCATCATTGCAAACTTATTCTTCGGCTATCGTTGCAGATGCAAAGCTACTGTCGGAAAGAGAGATGGCATTAACGTTTACGACGACGTTACCCGCCGCTTTTCAAAAAGATGACTGTATTGAAAACATCACCTGGACTCCATCACTAACCGTTCGCAATTGCCTGTTCGAAGCCACCAACACACGAGGATTGCTGGTAACAACGCCGCGTAAAGTAATTATTGAAGGCAATACATTTAATAAAACCGGAATGCAGGCCATCCTGATTGCAGATGATGCTTCATCCTGGTTTGAATCGGGAGCCGTTAAAGATGTTACTATTTCCCGCAATACGTTTATTAACTGCGTGTATAATCTTGGAAAAAATAACTACACGATTGCAATAGAGCCGGAGAACCATGCACTTGTTAAAAATTTTTATGTGCATAATAATATAAACATTGTAAACAACACATTTATCACTAGGGGCAGTGCTCTTTTGAACGCCAGGAGTACCAGTAATCTTGTGTTTACCGGCAATTCAATTAGCAGGTCGGATAGTACTTTTACGAAAGCAAAACCATCAATCATCAGGCTGACTGCCTGCGACAAAGTAACTATCAGGGACAATCGTTTTACAAACAGTGAACCCACGATTGCCATGACCTTTATGAAAATCAAATCCGTTACCGGTGATGTTATTGGAAAATTTAAAAACTAACGACATTAATCATGACTTCCGAAGTCTTATTAGACTTCGGAAGTCAGCTCCGGACCTTGGTTAGTTAACAAAAATCAAGTATTCGCTTCCGTATATTTTTTAAAATTATCCATGATGGCCTGCCAGCCAAATTTTTGCATCTCTACAGAATTTTGGCTTTCTGCTTCAAACCTTTCCACCACTTTGGAACTTTTTCCTTCACCTGAAAATGTGATGTCCACTTTTCTGCCATCCCCTAACGTGTATTCAATGTATTCATGTTTTCTCACCACATCGTACACGCCTCCGAAATCAAAACCCATACTGCCATCTTTAGCTTCCATCCTGGAAACAAAGCTACCACCTTCACGCAAATCATTTTCGGCACGTGGTGTATGCCAGTCGTCGGAAGCAGCGCCCCATTTAGTTATATGTTCAGGTTTTGACCAGAAATCCCATACTTTTTCAACCGGTGCATTAATAGTAGTTTCTACTGTAATGATTGTTTTTTCCATGGTTTGCATGTTCTTTATGTTAAATTGTTTTGTTTTTTAATTGCGACACAAATATCTGGAAATTTAATAAAACAGGTAAGGTGTTAAACTGACTTTTACAGGGCATTTTGCGACTTTACAATTAATTTATGCTTTTGTAAGGCGAACTAAATCGGAGGCCTTGTTTATCTGTAATGTTAAAATAAAAAGCTGTGGTGAGAGGTGGTAGTTCCACAAAAGCCGTATTGTCTTTTAACCTCCCAGGGATAGATAACCACTTGCGAGCTTGCCAGTTACAGGTATCTTTCGTATATACAAGCTCGATAGTAGAAACAGGAAGCTCGCGGGAGGTTGTGAATATAGAAATGTCCACCATTGCCATGCCGTTAATTATTTTCGCCTCGCCCACCTGCAATAAAGGGCTGCCATTTTTCACTACGGCATCAGCAAAGGCAAATATTTCCTTTTGATTCCAGATATGCCCATGTTCACTACTAACGGGAATGCATAAGGCTCTTGTTCCTTTAACGAGTAGTGCCGACTTCTGCCATATATCCAGAGGGAATGCCCCATCATTGCTGCCGATATAAAATAAAGTGGGAATGGTGCAATTGGGAAGATAGAGTGATGGATCCCATTTAGATTTATAATTCATTAACTGGCCTGGGGTCATTACGTCAAAGTATTTTTTAAAGGAAACACACGTACTCTCGTACAAAAATCCGCAACCATATACAGGGATTGCAAATGCCAGCCGATGATCTATTCCTATTACAGCCGACGTAACAACCCCGCCCCATGAAATTCCATGAATCCCAATTTTGTTTTTATTTATTCCTGGAAAAGATAATAATAAGGAATTCGCCTTTATAACATCAGCCACCGCATGAAAAAACCATTGTTCCCTGTCGGCCAGCTCTATATCACCAAAAGTAGTAATACGCGGAGGACCTGCATATTCGTGCCATTCTCGATTTGGGAATGAATCCTTTGGTAAATGTCCTTCCAGGTCCATGGCTATGGCAGCATATCCATGATTTACCCATGTTTGAACCCAGTCCGGAAAAGCGGTGCCACCTCCGCCGTGCACACAAATTACCGCGGGCCATCCTCCGGCTGGTGGTGTGCCTTCAGGCTTTTTATAATAGGCAAAGACCCTGGTTTTTTTTGCCTTATATTCCAGCCCTTCATAGAAAAAAGATTCAAAACCATTTAGTTTACAGAAATCGGTAGAAAATATATTGGGTGTTTTATATACTTCTATGGTGTCCCAGGGCGAGGAAGTAGCACTGGCCGATTCCAGGGAGCGCAAAATAGTAAACGGTTGCGCCAACGCAACATCATACCGAAAAACAGTCAGAAGTATAAGAACAAAAGAACATCTGAAAAATCCTGGAAAAAAATTCATTTTTTTCGCTTTGAGTGAATTTAATATATCACAAATAATCAACATAACCTCTCCGTCACAATTTTATGGCAGTTCGTCACATTTGCTATTAGTTATTAATGATACGACCTATAATTGATCCGGCATTGATGGCCATGCAATCAAAGTATAATCAATCCCCATTAAAAATAACACACATTAAAAATCAAAACATGAAATCATTATTTATTATATTTTCTCTTCTACTGGTTAACAACAGCATGAGTGTTGCTCAATGCAATAAAAAAGTAGTATTAACCGCGTCGGAAACAACCTGCCTGGATAGCAGCGGCACGGTAAAAAGAACAGCCAGTGAGAAGTCAGTTGTTCGGATCAATCCAACCGACGTGATCATAAACGTAAATGATGAACATGAAACCAAATGCCCCATAAAATCTGCCACTTGCAACTGGAGTATTCCATTTAAACAAGGGAAAACATCTATCAAGGCAATATTCACCAAAGAGGGAGAAGAAAAAAATATAACTATTGACATTGAAGGAAAAGAGGGAAAAATTACTCTTTTATTCAAAATGGAAGAGGAGCCCAATGAGATTATTAAAGTGGTAATGGATAAGTTTGAGGAAGAAAAAGGCTAATACCATGATGGCGTTTTTACTTCTTTACAAAAATTTCCACCGGGTCTCCAAACAGGCTTGTGGAAATACTGTTTATTTCGCCCTTGCTATTTGTCAGGAAATTTAACCTGAATGATGGAAGATCTGTGCCTTCAACGTTGGTAATAAACTGGTCATAATGAAAATGTAAAAGGGGCGATCGAATTTTTTTAAATGCGATGGTTAAACCATCATCCACCAGTTCAATCATCATACTGCCATATAACGGGCTGGTATAGGTACCCGCATAAGAAGATAACGCATGCGAAGGGCTGGTTCCTTTAGCCTGTGTGGCCTTTACAGAATCAGAAACGTGTTTATCCCGGGCAACAGCTATTTTATAATCTGCCAGGTACCGCTGACTCCAGGGCGTAATAGACAAACCCAGTAAGCGTTCGATAACAGGAAATGCCATTACCGTGCGAAGAGATCCGCCAGCCTCCCCGTTATGGATCATAAAAACGCCAAGTTTTAATGCCGGCACTAAAGTAAGATTTGAATAAAACCCATCAACCGAACCTGTATGCGTGGCTATCTTATACCCTTTATACGTTTCTATATTACGACCCATAGCATATAATGCATTAGAGAGTTCATCGTATTTACTTTCTTTATCCGCAATAATATTTGGAACCAGTGTTTCTTTAATTGCCTTTGAAGAAATAGTTTGTTTCCCCTGGTATAAACCATCATTTAATTGGGCGATCATCCAATGGCTCATATCTTCAACAGACGATTTGATGATGCCCGCGGGACCAAGCGCCACAGACTGCACGTCAAATTTTTTAGGCAATAGTTGCCGGGTGCTGTCTTTCTCAAAATAGCCGATGGCGTAATTGCCATACTTTACCATATCATCTTTGCTGAATACGGTAGCGTTCATTTGTAATGGCTTGAAGATCTTTTCACCAATAATATTTTCCCAGCTTTTGCCCGTCACCGTTTCCAGTACCAACCCTGCCGAGGCATACATCATGTTGTTATAGATATACCCCTCTCTGAAGCCGAGTCTTGGTTTCATGTAAACCACTTTCGATATCGCATCTTTGCGGCTTATATCGGACCCAACCCAAATTGCATCGTAACGGGGCAGGCCGGTACGATGGCTAAGCATGTCTCGCAGCGTAACCTTTGTATTCAGTTCATCATTGATAAAAATAAGTGTTGGCATATAGTTTCTTACCGGCTTATCCAGGTCAATCTGTCCTTCTTCTTCCAGCATCGCTGCCGCGGTAGCCGTAAACAATTTTGTATTAGATGCGATCGGGAAAAGCGTAGTGGCCTCCACCGGCAGCTTTTGTTCCAGGTTGCGATAGCCATAACCTCTGCTATAGATCAACTGATCCTTATAAACAATACCCAAAGCAAGACCGGGAATGTGCCAATCTTTCAAAATACTGTCAATGTACTTATCAATTGCCGGAAACATTTTTTGAAAGGTGGACTGGCTAAATGTTATGAAAGAAAACAGTAAGAAAGGCGCTATGAAGATCGCACGTTTCATAAGCAGTTATTTAATATTATCGAATGTACTAAAAGATGGGACACAAAATCAGCCTGAACAGACTGACTATATAAGAAGGTTCGATCAGCGATGTTTTAAAAACCTTGCGGGCAAATCCTTCTTTTTAGTCAGCCGTATACATATTTTCATTATTTCTATATGAAATCAACTTAATTCCATTTGCTAATTTATTCTGCAAATTTTACTAAATATTTTGGCGTTTCGAACAATACAAGGCTTAGACTAAGCGTTTAAATAACATTAAGTGTGGAAAGTGATTCGAATATGGAAAAAGATAATATAGGTTACTTAAGTCCAAAAAGAGGTATAAATAGACATAACATCCGTATGTATTAAAAATATAAGCCCATTCTGCCATGTGATTGGCGGTATTATCCAACTGAAAAAAAATATGTTCAAACTATGAAAAGCGAAACAGAGCTGATAAAATTAGAGATGGCTCATGCAAGGGATTATTTCGACAGTCCTGTTAATATGGGAACTGCATATGCCATTCCAATAAGTTTTGATGTAGGTAAACCATTCGCGGTGCGGATGACAAACAAATTTAGAAACGCCGGGTATCTTTGTTTTATTGAGACTTTCCCGGATATGAGAATCTACATCATGGTGATTGAAATAAATTAAAACAATCAACAGCGCAACGTAAAACGGAAACAGGCACTCCTTACAGCATCTGCTTAAAGATATCTTATGTTGCTTAATTGCCAGGGTGAATCTCATTCTCCCCTGGTCGGCTAGTCTTCACTCCGAAGACCAGATTAATAGCTTGCACGATTGGATTCAAAATAGTTACTTTTCATTTGAACTTTTCTGGCATGGACGTCCACACTCAATTCGGCACAAAAAGTTAATCTCCATTAATAATTACGTCTTCCGTTTTATTTTGAATACTCTTCCATGTTCTGACCTTGAGTAACAAAAAAAATTTACTCCTGTTCTTATCTCAACTCGTAATTAACGACTACCAGAAAATAAAGCCTGCATATGTTGTAATGGCTTTCGAAAAATCAAATACTGTTGGTTAATGTGCCGGCATATAACTCATTAAGCATAACGTAATGACACAATAAATAGAAGTTTTCCCCACATCAGATTCATTCCTCTACTGCTTCTTTTCTTTTCTGTCAGGCTCTCCTTTACCTGTTATTAACAAGCTCCATAAACTTTGAATATATTGACCCCATGCATTTGAGCAGGCGTCAAAACATTCAATTTCAGGAACTAAACCAATTTGTTCAAAACGGATGTTCGTTTTTTCATTTTGAGTAGAAATTTCAAAACTGATTTTGGTATTGGTCCATTCGTCTTTGTCCTTAATAAAATTAAGATGGCTGTCGGTAACAAGCCAAACCACCTTTTTGCCAGGCACAACCTCCACTAATTTTTGCTTCGAATAATGAACGTCACCAAAACGAACGGTAAACTCATCACCCGTTTTTTGTGAACTGCCTTGCAAATTTTCAGTCCACCATTGTGTAACATTATTAATGCTTTCGAATGCTTCATAAGCCGTTGCATCAACGGTAATACTTGTATGATAATCTTGTTTTTGCATATTAATCATTCATTGTTTTTTTGGAGGATCTGTTCATTGAAGCCACCTTCTTTAGGGTTTGGCTGGCCTTTACCTGTGGTTATCAGGCTGCGCAAACTATTGTTTATATAATTGGTCCATGCATCTCTGCAAATTTCATAACATTCATATTGTGGAACTAAACCCAATTGAGTGAACTGTAGGTGCGTTTTACTATCTTCTTCACTTATCTCAAAGATAATTTTATTGCCGTTCCATTCACTTTTGTCTTTGGTAAAATTAAAATGGTTGTTCAATACAAGCCAAACGACTTTTTCATTAAGGATCACTTCTATCAATTTCATTTTGGAAATGTGGACGTCTTTGTAGTGGTAATTAAACTCATCATTAAGTTTTTCAGTACCGCCTTCAATTTCTTCCGACCACCAGCCACGAACATTATTGATGGCATTGAATACTTTTTCCGGAGTTTGGTCAATCACGATAGTTGTGGTAAAATCTGCTGTTGTCATAGTTGTATTATTTTGTTGAGTTATACTTTTTTGTTAGTACTATTTTTGGGCCGTCTCCATAAACCACGGAAATTTTATTTCCCAGTCTATTCACCTTGTTTTTATTTATTTGTGAAATGTTTTTATACCAGGTATCAAAAGTATCGCCTTAAATAGAAACATATGGGGTGTGAAATAGACTTTATAGTGGGTTGATTTGGACAAAGTAACTACCTATCTTTAACAAAATAAATTAATGTTTTTTTTCTCGAGACAATTATTTTTCTCACAAATTATTTCCTGTATTAAATAGAAAAGTATGAAACATATTTCCATTATTGTCCCAGACGGACAGAGTACCCTTAGCACGGTAGCCTGTATAGTAGGTGCTTACGAAATATTTATAACTGCCAATAGCTATTGGAAGGAAACCGGCAAAAAGGAATTGTTCAAAATCGAATTGGTAGGTGTATCAAAAAAGTCGGAATTCGCTAATGGCCTGGTGTCCCTGAAGCCACAGGCCAACATATCAGCCATCACCAAAACCGATCTCATCATTATTCCGTCATTGGTTCGTGATTATAAAAAAGCTGTGAAGGCAAATAAACTACTGGTTGACTGGATTGAGCAACAATATAAGGACGGTGCTGAAATAGCCAGTATGTGTACCGGTACTTTTATGCTGGCATCGGCCGGTCTGTTGGATGGAAAGAATTGCTCTACACATTGGAGTGCTGCAGAAACTTTCAGAACTATTTTTCCAAAAGTTAACTTACAAGCCGAAAAGTTGATTACGGATGAACATGGTATTTATACCAATGGTGGTGCTTATTCCTTCCTGAACCTGGTAATTTATTTAGTAGAAAAATACTACAACCGGCAAACGGCCATTTATTGTTCAAAAATTTTTCAGATTGAAATGGACAGGCAAAGCCAGTCGGCATTTTTCATATTTAAAGGTCAGAAGTTGCATGGTGATGAAATGGTTCAAAAAGCACAGGCATATATAGAAAGCAAAGTGGATGAAAAAATATCCGTGGAAGAATTGTCTTCGAGGTTTGCTGTTGGCAGGCGAAACTTCGACAGGAGGTTTATTAAGGCAACCGGGAACACGCCCGTTGAATATGCACAACGGGTAAAAATAGAATCCGCAAAAAAAGCATTCGAAACCAGTCGCAAAACAATTAATGAAGTAATGCATGAAGTGGGTTACCTGGATGTGAAAGCATTTCGGGAAGTGTTCAGAAAAATTACGGGAATGTCGCCGTTGCAATACAGGTATAAATACAATAAGGAGGCGGTGGTTTGATTTATACTTAACTCAAAGTTATACTTTGCTCAAACAAGATACTAGTGTTATGTTAAGCATTAAATTACGCATGGCGATCAGCTATCAGCTATCAGCTATGAGCTAAGAATACTTTAAGCTCAAATTTACTTGCCAAAGTATTTAATTTCTATGAAAATCAAGTCTCTAAATTGGTAAATTGGCATTATTACGAGCAAATGTTTATGCCAAATAATTTGATAAAAGCGGAAGGCTGATAGCTGACAGCCAATCGTTCATGCCTGCCTCGTCAAGGGAGGGACTTACCGTCAAAACCGTCTTATTAACAATTCATTCTGGAAACTACATTCCCAGAATAGGAATGTAGTTTCCAATAAATTTCCACTTAATCGCTTGAAAGTCAACAGAAGGTAATCATGGCTTGAAAATCGATATTATTTAAAAGCTCTCATTGTTATAGTTCTCCCTATAATTACGAAATATGACGAAGAAGCTTTCTCTTGACTTTTATATTGATATCCATGAAAGGCTACAGTATATCAAAATCTCTAATAAAAATTCTACGATGAATATATTAATTGAAAATTATAAGGGGCACCTCATTTACCTGCATACTGCAACATGTACATTTACCTGCGAGGCAATCGGCGAGCTGAATAGCTTTTATAAGATGTGCCGGGAAATAGATGCGCTGGTAAAAATTATATAACACCACCCCATCAGGAAGTTATATGTTGAATAGCATCATTGAATTTTATCCAAAATTCTTTGTTTAGCTGAAAGCAAACGTTATATCGAGACATGGAAATATCTAACAATTTATATTCAACCAGTTTGTAAAGTATGGTTGTCGCCTCATCTCTTGAGTACGGAACCATTGTTAGAATCTCTGACGCGTTCATTTCATCATTAGTTTGAAAAAGAGCAAGTATTGATTGGCATTTCGGATCATTTAGAAGCTCCAATAGAGAGGAAGCGTTATTTAACTGAAATAAATTAAATTCAATATCGGATTTCTTTAGCTGCATAATTCGTAATTCTTTTATGTATGGTAATGTGCCATGGAAAACTGAAGTTGGAATGTCCACTTTTTCATGATTATCTGACGGGTAGCACACTGTAACATGAAATTCAAACATCCTGTATACATCGCATAGTTGATTTTCATTTTCAAAACGCTTTAGAAAATGTCCATAACATCTAATTGATTTTTGTTTTTCAACAATAGGATATTTATAAAATTCATGTATCATCATTAACACAAACTTAAAAAAAAAGTTTCACCTTTAAAATATATTTTTTAAAGGCATATGTAAAAGCTTTTATTATATAATTTTTTGGGGAGAAAGGACTAAGTGTAAACACTTGAATATAGTCTAACGGCATCTAACAATCGCAAAATGTTAAGTCAGAATTTCCGTTATTATACAATCCACCAAGGGATTGTATCGGTACCAGGGTAAAAATATCATGCAACCAAAATGCCTTATTGATCTTACCGCAAGTTCACCATTCGAACTTTGAACAAATACACACAACAGCATCTAACAATAGCAAGCCTTGCATCGTTTTAAGAAAGCTATGTAAACACTATTTTTATATCGAAGCTTATGGTCACTAATTATTATAATTCGAACAAGCCGATTGTATTGTTTGAATGCCCGCTCTATCCTTCTCCCCACAATAGGGGATATAAAATACTCATTTTGGTGATTGTGTACGAATTAATTTTGCTGCACCTTGCAGCATCGCAATCATAAACATGCCCATGGTGGCAATATATCCCTGGGCCGAATTATCTATAGCCGAAGGGTACATCAAATGGGGTTTAATGGAGGGTATACATTTACCAGCCTCTCCTTTGATTTAAACACCGGTAAGGATCAACCATAAGAAAATATCATAAATTATTTTATGCTTACGCAACTATTTATACTATGGCTACGCTTAATTATCCAGACCAACGAAACCGGGTGCATATAAACAATGAACAAATAGAAATCGTGCTAAATGGCTGCCGGCTCAATCAAAGAGCGGCGCAGAAAGAGTTGTACTATAGTTACTACAGTTTCGCCATGTCAATTGCGTTGAGGTATTCGGCAAGTTATGATAATGCAGTAGAAATGGTGAACGATGCTTTTTTGAGAGTATACAGGGATTTGAAAAATTTTGTACCACTGTTTGATACTACAGCTGGTTCATTTGTTGCATGGCTTAAAAAATTAGTGGTAAATGCCTGTATAGACTATAACAGAAAGTACAGTAAAAAAGAAATAATGGCAGGCGTGGATATTGAAAAGGGGGCGCTTGCAGATGAGCGGGAAAATGATGAGCAGATGTCGGAACATAAATTAATTATAAAATCCATTCAAAAATTGCCACCTGCTTATAAGTTAGTGTATAACCTGTATGTAATAGAGGGTTTTTCACATGTGGAAATTGCCGACAAGTTGAATATCTCTGAAGTTACATCAAAAAGCAATTTGTTTAAAGCGAGGCAGATGCTTATGCAGCTTCTAAAGGAACATAATATTGTGAGTGTAGTTGACCTCCAGGTAAAAGCCGAATAAATTATAAATAGAATTTTTAAATTAAAAGCAACCAATAATAAAAAGGCATCGTTATATGCAACGAATAATAATTTTGAAAAAATTGAAAAAGTAAGAAGTAAATAAAGGCGTTCAGATTTAGTGGAAGAAAAGTTTTTTAAGAATTACAAGAACCGCCGGGAAATTGAGAAAAAAGATCTGTCGCTTGAAATCAAAGCGAAAGTGTCGTTAATGTTGTAAGAAAAATCCCACTAAGTGATCTACCATTTAGCGCTGATGACTCGAAAAAAAAGCAGCGGCAACAGGTAGATAGAGAAAAAATCAACAGACCAGGCTAAAGACGAAAACGGGCAAGAAATAACTTGCCGCTCATTATAAATAAAACCGATTCCGCTGATGCGCGGCAGTAAATAAAAAACAATGGAAGGCCTGCGTCTTTAACAAACAAGTTCTTTAAAAATAACAGGGTCTTAGTCTTTGCATCTCCTAAAGCAAACTTCGTGGATTTTAAGGGAAGCAATAAGGTGACGGTAATCTATGGCGCCGGTATTAACTAAACCATTGGCAAACTTTTATACTGCAGGCGTTAGTTGCCAATACTAGAAAAATATACACTACTGACATAAAAGGTTATAGTCGGGATAAAGGCTCGCAACTTAATTTAATCGATACGTTGCAAGTAAACGCTGATTGCAGGGCGAGCAAAGTTAATCAGTGCGTGTGCATTGTTCTGCATACCATTTAAACCGCTGTAGTAAGAGTGCAACTTTAATTTGTTCCGGGCAAATTTTAGAAAGTCTACGGGTTTAAATCATCAGCCCTTTATTTATAAAATTTAAAATGAAAAAATTATTTTCTCCGGGCATTTTATTGCCCACTCTGTTCCTATCATTAAGCAGTTGCAAAAAAAATAAAACGGATAATGCAGCAACGCTCAGAAAGGATATTCATATTTCTACTAATACTACTCTGGGTAAGTATCTCTCCAACAAACAAGGGCTTACATACATGTTTCCGAATTGGGCGGATGGGGTAAGTTTGTATACAGGTGGCTGTGAGACTGTATGGCCTCCGTTTATAGTTGATCTAACTACTGCAAAATTAGATGCAGGATTAGCTGCAAGCGATTTTGGCACAATTCCTATCGCCGATGGCAAAAAACAAGTTTCCAACAAAGGCTGGCCCTTATACACTTACACTCCTTCAATTATTGATGGGTATGGTATCCCGACTAACATAGCAGAGGCGGCTGGTGCTGCAAGGGGCGATGGCTTTGGCGGGCACTGGGTATGGGTTTCTATTTATTACATTTAAAATGAATTTATATGAAGAAAAAATTACTCATTTTATGCTTAATGATGACGGCTTTTTATTGCTCCTTTTCACAAAGTATAGGCATTGGAACTGCAACGCCGGATGCATCCGCGGCACTGGATATTACAGCTGCTAACAAAGGACTGCTTATTCCAAGGATGAACATAGCATCTATTAATGCTATCATTAACCCAGCCAAAGGGTTATTGGTATATGATTCTGTAGTCAGTCAACTGATGGTGAATACAGGGGGCCCAGCTGTACCCATTTGGCAACCTGTTGCTTCTAATAGTAATGGATGGAATCTTTCAGGTAACAATGTCATCGATCCGAACAATCAATTTATTGGAACTACCAACAATCAGCCCTTACGGTTTCGGGTGAACAACATAAAGGCAGGAGAACTGAATCCGTCAACCGGAAATATTTCCATGGGATTGCGGGCGGGGCAGGATAATACAACGGGTTTCAGCAATATTTCCTTTGGCACCGATGCCTTGAAGTTGAATAAGAGCGGATTTGGCCTGGTAGCCATTGGAGATTCGGCATTATTTCAAAATGACAGCGGCAATCCGGCTCCTGGTGTTTTCGCAATTTTTAATACTGCAATAGGTGTCAGGTCATTATCTTCTAATACTATTGGCACCAATAATACAGCTGTCGGAGCAAAAGCGCTTTTGACAAACACCAGTGGTAATCTTAATACGGCTACCGGCTTTGAAGCGCTCCGCTCCAATACCACCGGTGGTTTTAACACAGCTATCGGAGGTTCATCCCTATCTTCCAATACCACGGGTACTTTCAATACAGCTATTGGCGCCCAATCTCTACTTCTAAATACAACTGGCCGTAACAATACAGCTTCTGGTGTCTTCTCACTTGCGATCAATACCACCGGTACTGATAATACAGCTACCGGCTTCAGGGCGCTTACCACTAATTCCACAGGTAATTTTAATACAGCCTTCGGTAGTCATTCACTATTTTTTAATCAAAGCGGCAGTGGTAATACCGCTACCGGGGATTCATCTCTTTTATCAAATATCACTGGTGAAAATAATACCGCCTCCGGTTTTAAATCGCTACAGGCAAATACTTCAGGCAATCGCAATACCGCCGCAGGTATGGAATCGCTTCTTTTCAATACCACTGGCGATGATAATACCGCTTTCGGCCATCAATCGCTTGCAAACAACAGTACAGGCCTGGGCAATACAGCCACCGGTGATGGGTCGCTTTTTGCCAACACCAGCGGTGGCGTTAATACCGGCATTGGCAATCTGGCGCTCAATCAAAATACCGTGGGCAACAATAATACGGCAGTGGGAGTGCAATCCCTTTTTTTAAATGTAGATGGCAATGCTAATACAGCAATTGGCGGCAATGCCTTAGGAGCCACCCTTCATTCATCAAACAACACAGTGGTTGGGTTCAATGCCGCATTCATCTTTGACCTTGGCCCTGGTAATACCATTATTGGCGCCAACGCCGATGCCAGTCAGCACGGGCTAACTAACACCACGGCTATCGGGGCAGGCGCAATTGTAAACGCTTCCAATAAAGTACGCATTGGCAATAGTTCCGTTACAGTTATAGAAGGCCAGGCACCTTTCACTGTACCATCGGATGGGCGTTTTAAATACCAGGTAAAAGAAGATGTAAAAGGGTTGGATTTTATTATGCAACTACGCCCGGTAACTTACCAGTTTGATGTAAAACGTTTCGATCAGCAATGGCACCAGCAGGGTAAAGCGGGTACACCTGCCAGTGATGCGGTACAGGCATCTTATGACGAAGCAAGTGCTATCCGGCGCACCGGTTTTATTGCGCAGGAGGTAGAAAAAGCTGCCACTGCCACAGGATATGATTTCAGCGGTATCATCAAACCAACAACTGAACAGGATCATTACAGCCTGAGCTATGAATCATTTGTTATGCCACTGGTGAAAGCAATGCAGGAACAACAACAAATGATAGAAGACTTAAAAAAAGCGAATGCCGGTTTGCTGAAAAGGGTAACGACGCTCGAAAAAAAATAAAGCACAAAAGGCTGATAATTTTTTTAAACTGAGTCAAAATAACCTGAAATAAATGTTTTTTATGAAAGCAACATTCTTGCAATACTGCACAAGGGATTATTTAGTAAAGCATTTTTTTTATGGGCCCGGCAGAAGTACTTTGATTAAGCTTCATTGGCGTCGCACTCTTTTGCATTTTAACTTCACTGAACAAAATACAAGATTCCTGATGTGTGCCTTGGGCATTGCACTGCTGCTGACACTGTTATCTGCCGGTACCGTTTCAGCGCAACTGGTAATAACGCCAGGGGCACAATTTTCTGTGGTGGGCAACATGCCCCTCACCCTTCAAAATAATGATCTGATAAACAATGGGAGCTTTTCTGAAGGGAACAGCATTACGAACTTTACGGGAAATGCTTCTTCATTAATTGGCGGCAGCCAGCCTGTTCAGTTTTACGAATTGGAAATAAACAAAGTGAATAATAGTTCGGTGGTTTTACAAAGGCCAGTCAGTATAATGCATCGCATCCTTTTTACTGGCGGATTTCTTAACCTTAATGGATTCAATACTGATCTTGGTACTGCCGGCTACCTTGAAGGAGAGCGGAACAACAGCCGTATTACAGGAGTTAATGGCGGCCAGGTGATATTCAGCACTTTCCTCAATGCCCCTGCTGCCCAAAATCCCGCCAACCTTGGCGCTGTTTTCACTTCCAGTCAAAACCTGGGTAATGTAATTATAAAAAGGGGTCACCAATCGCAGGTAAACGGCACGTCAACCGGAAGTTCTATTCTTAGGTACTATGATATTTCTCCATCCAATAACACAGGCCTCAATGCCACGTTGCGAATTAATTATTTTGAAGGGGAATTAAATGGTTTTGATGGCAACACCCTGGTGTTTTTCAAAAACGATACCGGCACAAACTGGTCTAACGAAGGTTTCACTACAAGAAATACGAACACCGGTTTTGTTGAAAAAACCGGCATCAGTTCTTTTGCCCGGTTCACCATATCCGGTGCAAGCGGTGTGTTGCCCGTTCGTTTTCTTTTAGTCAATGCCAAATGTGAAGGTGGCAAGGTTGCAGTAACCTGGAAAACAGCACAGGAACAAATCAGCCATCATTTTAATATTGAAAAAAGCGCCGATGGCATTCGATGGGCGGTAGCTGGCAATACCCCCGCAGCAGGTAACAGCAGCAACGAAAAAAGTTATTCATTTACCGACAATAATCCAGCGCAGGGCAGTTTCTATCGTATTGCGGAATATGGTCAAAATGGAAGCGTGCAATTCAGCGGTATCTTCCGGTCTTCATGTAATATACCGATGGTGATTAACCTATGGCCTAATCCTGTTCATGAAATGGTATTTGTGAATATTGTAACCGGCAGCCAATCGCAGGCCGTTATAAAACTATTTGATAGCAAGGGGGCACTGATGAAAATACAAAGCGCACCTGTCTTACCAGGCAGCAACCAGCTTGGTATAGATGTAAAACCCATGGCAAGCGGGGTTTATTCATTACAAATAGAATGGAATAATGGTCAAATGAAAAAAACAGTACAGGTAATTAAACAGTAAAGTAAACGGGACAAATGATTTGGTCTAACGCGGTTATTTATCCTCAATTAACGAAATAAAATAAATATAATGAATGATAGCATTATTTTTTATCTCGACATGTTTTTCGAAAGAGTATAAAGTGAAATTCCCATTTGCGACATCCGGGATGGCGTTTGCAGGTATGACCGGAAACAAATAAAATAATATGGAAGATAACAAAACAAGTATAATACCCTATGAGGAAAAATATAGGGAACAAGTCGTTTCTGTGTGGGAACGGTCAGCAAGGGCCACTCATCATTTTGTTTCACTTGATGATTTCGTTTATTATAAACAGGCTGTAAGCAAAATTGATTTCTTTTCTTTTTCGGTTCATTGCCTGCTCAATAAAAATAAAGTAATCGGAATCTTGGGAGTTGCGGATTTTAATATTCAAATGCTGTTCATAGATGCTGATTTTATCGGTCGGGGATTGGGAAAAAAACTAATGCTTTTTGCTTTGAAAGAATTAGGAGCAAATAAGGTAGATGTCAACGAACAAAACACTAAGGCAGTGAACTTTTACAGCAGGTTTGGATTTGTTACATACGACAGAACTGAAAAAGACGCTGAAGGAAAAGATTACCCCATATTAAAAATGAAATTACATGACAGTGTAACTATTTTTGCAGAAGAAATTTCGATAAGGTTGTTGAACAAAGATGAAGAGATTCCATATGAACTACTATTGGATGCTGACCCGAGTAAAAAGCTTGTAGATAATTATATATCAAAGGGTGAAACATATTTAGCCCTAAAAGCAGGCGAAACAGTGGGTGTTTGTATACTCGTTCGAATCAACAAAGAAACTATTGAGATAAAAAACCTTGCTGTTGCAGAAAAAATACAGGGTAAAGGCATTGGTACTATAATGATAGAATATGCTTTTGAAATTGCAAAACGAAAAGGATGTAAAACTATTCTTATTGCCACCTCTACTCCAAATATAGGACCACTATATCTTTATCAAAAAATGGGATTTGAATACGACTACATCATCAAACATTATTTTGACAATAACATTCACAACTATGATGAACCGTTATTTGATAACGGAATAAAATGTAATCATATGATAGTACTTTCAAAAAGATTATGAATATATACAAATGAAAAAACTGCCACCAACAATTAGAACTCTTTTGCCGATAATAATCTTTTTGATCTTCGGTTTTTGCAATAGAACAACTGTTAAAGCACAATCTACTGAGTATAATTTCCCACCTCAAACGACCTATCAGTACCAATATGTGAAAGGCATAAGGATGTTTTACAGAGAAGCGGGAGACAAAAACAGACCGACAATTGTTCTGCTGCATGGATACCCATCATCTTCTCACACATATAGAAACCTTATCCCGATGCTGGCAACTGAGTATCACGTTATAGCGCCTGACAACATTGGGTCAGGATATAGTGACAGGTTTAATCCCAATAATGTGACATATACATTTGATACATTAGCAAACTTTTTAAACGCTCTGCTTGACAGCATTGCCGTTAGAGACTATGTAATGTATATGCAAGACTTTGGCGCTCCTGTAGGATACAGAATGTATGCAAAGAACCCCAAGCGTATTACTCACCTTATTGTGCAAAACGCAAATGCCTATTTAGAGGGACTAACTACTGATAGAAAATTATTCTTTAAATCGGCCCATGAAGATACCTCGAAATCAAAAATTGATTTTTTGGTTGGTTTGACATCAAAAGAAACAATCATCAATAAGCAATATTTATTTGATATAGATTCATCAATACACTATATTCAATCACCCGACGCCTGGATTCATGATTTATACTTTTTGCAATCAAAAGCTGATAGAAAAATTCAAGTGCAATTATTTCAAGACTATTACAATAATTTGCTGAGTTACCCTTATTGGCAAGAGTTACTAAGAAATAATCAACCGAAAACGTTAATTGTTTGGGGAGAAAAGGACATAAAGTTTACTTCGGACGGAGCCAGGGCATATTTAAGAGACCTTCCAAATGCAGAGTTACATTTACTTAATGCAGGACATTTTGCTGTTGAAGAGAAAGGAAGAGAGATAGCCATACTTATCCTGAACTTCTTGAAGAACAATAAAATAAACACCAGCCTCCAATAGTAATTTGACAAAAGGCGGGCTGACGTGCTTCGTAGAAACATTGGTAACTGTTCAAAAAACTAAGTTTGAATAATGTTCAAATTTTTGAAAAATCGGTACCAAAAAAAATTATCAAGAACAAAATTAAAAGACAGAAAATAAATAAATACACTAAAATTGCTCCTCTCTTTCGAAGACTAACAATTAGATTTGGATTTATGGCACATGGTGCTACAAGTGTACCTTACGAATGAATAGCCTGCTGTAGTTCGCTATCAGCAACTGTTTCGGCTGACCTTCAAAGGCAAGCAAAAGTTCTTATCTTTAACTTTTAAAACAAATTCAAGCAGCAGTTCCTGGCTACATATACTAAAACACGCCACCTGTTACAATACTCAATCGTCGCCGACAAACTTTTTAGCCGATATCTTTCTGACAAAAACGATTGATTTAAATTAAAACTAAATTAAAATCTGACTAATGATAAAAGGACTTTATGAGACACATTTATTTGTCGAGAACCTGGAGAAGTCTATTACCTTTTATTCAAATGTTCTCGGACTTGAACAATGTTATTCTGAATCAGAAAGGCGTACAGCATTTTTTTGGATTGGCAAACCAAAAGAAGCCATGCTCGGACTTTGGGAGAAACCGAAAGAAGAAATTGACAAACGACATTTTGCTTTTCGGTGCGACACGGAAGACATTTTAAAAAGGTCGGTAGGCTTTTTAAAAGAACGAAATTTGAAACCGTACAACTTTTTAAAAGATGGAACAGAAAGACCAATGGTTTTTGCCTGGATGCCAGCAATTGCTATTTATTTTAATGACCCTGACGGACATTATTTTGAATTTATTTCAGTTTTAGAAGGGAAACCAAAACCAGAATTAGGTGTGATTTCCTATGATGAATGGCAAAAACGGAACAATGCAGACTAAAAAAAAGCAGGCAACCAACAGACAGAAAACAATGACAGAGAAGAAAAATATTTTTGTAATTATTGGAAGTGCAAGTAGTAATTCTGCTAACGAAAAACTTGTGGACAATTTCGTTAAATTGACAAAAGACTTTTTTAATGTGTCCCTTTTTAAGGGACTAAAAACACTTCCACATTTTGACCCGGAACTTTCGATAGACAATTCACCGAAAGAAATAACTGCATTTAGAAAAAATATTGAAAATACAGATGGAATAATAATTTGTACACCTGAATATGTTTTTAGTATTCCAAGTGGACTGAAAAACGCAATTGAATGGTGTGTCTCTACGACTGTTTTCACTGACAAACCAATCGGACTACTAACAGCTTCTGCAGATGGACGAAAGGGCCACGAAGAATTGCAGTTAATCATGAAAACTGTTATGACAAAATTTACGGTTGAAACAACTTTATTAATACAGGGAATCAAAGGAAAAATCAATAACGAAGGAGAAATAACAGACAACAAAACTAAAGAAGATTTTACAAAATTTATTACCGCATTTAAGATGCTAATAGAAGCGCCAGCCACCAATTATGTGTAAAATTATTTTTACACTGAAGAAGAAGAGCCGCGTCGGGGGAGAGTCTCAGGCACTGTTCTGTGATAGGATTGGGCTGAAAAGTATATTTCCAATGACTTATTAATAGCGAAAATTTGAAATTGCATTATCGCAGTTCAAACACAGAGACAAAATTGAAATTACCCGGCGAAGTTTTGAATTAGCCCCCGGCTTTAAAACTGATCCAAATAAATTTCTTCCGCAGTTTTTACAAGAACTGCATGGTATTGGTAAAGAGCAGGTTCAAGGTATGATAAACCAAGTTACGAATGCCGTTAAGGATGTTGGCCTGGAATATATTCTAAACAAGGTGATTCCTGCAAATTCATTTAATGCCCACAGACTTTCTCATTTTGTAAAAGTTCATGGTTTGCAGGAAAAAATGGAAGAAAGAATGTTTAAAGCTTATTTTATTGAAGGGAAAAATATATATGATATTCCAATGCTTGTTGAGCTTGCAAAAGAATTTGGCTTGAATGCATCTGAAGTAAAAAATACTCTTGAAAGCACAAAATATACAGACGAAGTAAACCACGACCTCATTGAAGCCAAACAAACCGACATTACCAGTGTCCCTAAATATGTGTTTAATTCAAACAGCAAAGTTTCAGGTGCGCAAGACAGCAAGGTATATCTGGAAATATTAGAAAAGGAATTTGCTGTATGGCAAACATTGGGTTTAAAGAGCAATCCAGAAAATATTGATGGACAATCTTGCAAAATCGGGGAAGGTTGCAAATAACCTTCCACACAAACAGATTAGATAAAACCACTACCGCTACCAACTAAGACTTCTTCGGGCCTGCAAGGCCAACGAGGAAGTCTTAGTTGTACGGAACCTGTTATTGTATATAAAATCCACTCCAAAATTCTCCCCAACGCACACTGCGATCTTTTACGTTAGCGAAATAGCGTGCTCTCTTTCCATTATAATAGCCGACCTGTTCAAAAGTAAGCCCCCGGTAAAAAGGCTGCGGAAAGTTTGACAAATATTCTAATTGTAAAAAACAAAAGGATAAGTAGCATTTGCAAAATGCCCGTTTCAGCAAATATGGTAGTTGCGAAAGGCAGCAATTGCAGGTTGCGTTGAAGGGGAATTTATGACTGAATTGCAAAAATGGCAATAGCATTAATCTAATAAAAGGAAATTTTGTCTGATGTCTTTAAGTTCAAATCGCTCCTCTTGTTTGAACGGGGTTAGACTATTGATTATTGACGGTGATTTTTAATAACCGGTACTTGAAATAATCTAAAATCCTACAAAATAACAAGATGTTTAACAAATGGAAAATATTCGCCATTTCCGGAAGTATAAGAAAAAAACAGACCAAAGCCAACAAAAAAGCCTCACATGTCTGTGAAGCCTTTGTGGGAGTTGACGGGTTCGAACCGCCGACCCTCTGCTTGTAAGGCAGATGCTCTGAACCAGCTGAGCTAAACTCCCTTCTTAATTTCGGATTGCAAAGATAAGGGTTGAATTATTTCTGCAAAATAT
>JBDSBP010000189.1:0-4988 GCA_039921525.1 Chitinophagaceae bacterium
TAAAAGGCACACCGCCACCACCATCTGCGTTAAAATAATTATTCTGCGAATAATTTGATTGCTGCAGGGAGAGGCTGATATTTGTGGTTAGTTTATCATTGATCTTTTGATCCAGGTTTCCCCTGAAAGAGAAGCGTTTGAAGCCAGAGTTTTCTATGATACCATCCTGATCATAATATCCGAAAGAAACATAAAACCTTGTTCCTGCGTTGCCGCCTGAAACAGATAAATCGTGGTTATGAACCATTGCATTTCGATATACCAGGTCCTGCCAGTCGGTTCCCTTTGCTGCCAGTGAATCGATTTGGTTTTGGGTCCATATTGGTTTACGGAGTTGTGCGGGGTTATCCGTGTTCCAGTTGGCATTAGCTTCATTTTGAAGATTGGCAAATTCCCCGGCATTAATGAGATCCATTTTTTTTCGTAGTGACTGCGCACCCACATAACCGTTATAAGAAACCCGTGCTTTACCTTCAATACCTTTTTTAGTAGTGATCATGATTACGCCGTTAGCGCCTCTTGATCCATATATGGCCGTGGAAGAGGCATCTTTCAATACTTCAATACTTTCGATGTCTGAGGGATTGAGCTGTGCGCTTAACCCATCCAGTGGTAGCCCATCTACCACGTACAATACGTCGTTTCCACCGGCGATAGAGTTGGTTCCACGAATTTTAATGGACACGCCTTCGCCGGGCTGGCCTGAACGCTGAATAACTTGCACACCGGCAGCCTGCCCTTGGAGAGCGCCAGCCACGGTGGAGATGGCTTTTACCTGCGTGATTTTATCGGCAGAGACAGAAGACACCGATCCGGTAATATCAGATCTTTTAACGGTGCCATAACCTACTACAACAACTTCCTCTACTTTAGTATCTCTTCGCGTAAGGATTATATTTAGGGTTGCGTCTTTGCTTACGGTGATTTCCTTTGACTCAAATCCAACAAAAGAAATTATGAGAACTCCGCCTCCCTGTGGAATACTAAGAGTAAATTTACCTGATGCATCTGTCGCCGTTCCAATAGCAGAGCTTTTAAGGTTTATTGAAGCCCCCGCCAATGGTTCGCCCGTTTCTGAAGTTACCTTTCCGCTAACCTGTATGTCTGCAATGGCAATTTCCGGCGAAATTATTTTTGCTTCCATCAGCTCTTTGGCTCTTACAACAATTGTTTTATCAATGATGGAATAAATAAGCGGAAGGTCGCCCAGGCAGGTTTGCATGGTTTCTTTTATATCCGCATTATGAACCGATATGTTCATTTTAGGAATGCCCTTCAATACATTTGTTTTGTAAAAAAACACATAGCCGGTTTGTTTACGGATTTCCTTAAATACTTTTTCCAGCGAGGTGTTGGTAAGATTGAGGGTAACCTCTTGGGAAAATCCTGTTGCACATACGTTTATCGTAAGGGCAAGTAAAAAGACTGCAGTTAGTTTCATACTCCTGATAATTAATACAGGTGGAAGCAATCGCAGACCCCCCTTGCGGGTCTTGTAAATTTGCATAGTTTTGTAGTGTTTGGTTTAAACAATAAGCGATACCGAGATGTATGTTATATGTTTGCCAGGCACTTTACCCGGGAACGTGTCAGCGTTCCCGTTTTTGCTGGCAAACTAATTGAACTTAATTTTTTTTCCTCCAGGCAGCCGATAGCTGATGGCCGATAGCCGACAGCTGACAGCCCTCACCCATCCGTCACCGTAACCTTTTTCCCCTCCATTTTAAATTTTACACCTGCCGCTTTTAATATCTCCAAAACATTCGACAGGGGCACCGTTCGTCTTATAACACCCTGATATTTCCCGGAGGGGTTATCACCCGTAAAATTTATATCTACATCATACCAGCGACTAAGTTGCCTCATGATATAAGGCAGATCATCATCATCAAATTCAATCCTCCCGTTTTTCCAGGCAAGAGCCTTTTCAACATTTGCATTACTTACCACCAGGCTTTGATCGCTTTTCTTCATGACAGCCTGTTTTGAAACAGGCAGGGATACGGTTTTTAAATGACTGGTGACTTTTACCATCCCCTCTTCCAATGTTGTTCTTATTTCGTTTTCATCACCATACCCCATAATATTAAAATGAGTACCGATTACTTCAACAGTTACCTCATCCTCAAGCTTGACACGGAAAGGCATTTTGGCATTTTTAGCTACTTCAAAATAAGCTTCGCCATGTAAAAAAACAGTTCTGTCATTTCCCTCGAACCGGGTCGGAAACCGTAAAGAGGAGGCGGCATTAAGCCAAACCTTAGTGCCATCATGCAGTTCCAATTGGTACTCTCCGCCTCGCGGAGTAGATAAAATATTAAAAAGTACTTTTTTATTGGAAGAAAAGGTATCATTGTATACAAGTTTCCCGGATACTTTGTCAATTTTGGTTCCATCCTTTTCAGTTAATTGCATGGTTTTGGAAGAATCCAATGATATTATGCTTCCGTCTCCAAGTACCAATTGAGCCTTGCTGGTACCTGGCAAAATTTCCTTATTGGCAGCATCCATTTTTACCGGACGGAGGCTTGTTAAAGGTTGCTTCGATGGGCGAGGAAAATATAAAACCACGCCTGTTAAAACAATTATCACCGCGGCAGCTGCATAGGGCCACCATTTTATATACGGGGGTTTTTTAGGGTGTAAAGGGATTATTATCCTCGTCTCTTCTTTTGTATTTTGAAAAGCCAACCATACTTCCTCTCTTAGTTTTTCAATTTTCTCCCCCGGCATATCATTTCCTTTTTTGCTCCACTCAAAAGACTGATACCATTGTTCCAGCAATGCTCTTTCTTCCGTTGAACACTGGCCGGAATTATATTTTTTAATCAGCTCTTCAATTTTATGCATTGGTGGTAGCACTTTAAACTCTATAACAGCGGGTTTACCAGTTGGTACTATAAAGAATGAAAATATTTTTTGGAAGTGGTTATCGGCTATCAGCTATCAGCTATCGGCTCTCGGCTTTCGGCTCTCGGCTTCTTTGGGGAGACTTATCAGAAGTGATCTGCTGATAGCTGATAGCCGATTGCTAATAGCCATTCTATAAAACTAAAACAAGAACATGAAAACTATCAGGTGGCTTTTTGCCAATTCATTGCGGATACGTGCGAGGGCCTGGTGGATTTGGTTTTTAACGGTTTGCGGGGCCAGTGTCAGCAACTGCGCAATTTCTCCGTTTGATAGTAGCTCCACTTTACTCAACAGGTAAATTTCCCGCATTTTTGAAGGCATCTCAGCTACTATGGAATTAATGACCAACTGCAATTCTTTTGTATATAGAAAATTGTACGTCTCATCCTCCGATTGAACCGGGTTAAAAGGCTGGTTTAGCAGGGTTCTTAATTTTAACCTGTTTTTTTCAAAGTAATTAAAGATCTTGTTTCGCAGGGAAGTATAAAGATATCCGCCCAGGTTGTCAACAACAGAAATGGTATGCAGGTTTTTCCATAATGAAATAAAAACTTCCTGCAGTATGTCTTTAACATCTTCTTCTATAGGGAGCCTTCGATAGGCTATTTTATATAAGTCATGCCAGTATTTATCAAACAATTGGCGGAAGGCATCCTGGTCGCCCTCGAGCGTTCGCGTTATCAGGTCCTTATCTGGCGGATATAAATTTCTGGCACTCATCTTATACAATCATTACAAAATAATTCTTGCAAGTATACACAATGCTATGTACTTAAAAAGGTAATGTATTTTGATGAAGGTACCAAAGGTGGTTGCCAAAATCCTGGAAGTCTGTTTGAAACCGGTTCAGGCGGTTTGGGAGACTCGGACTCCGAAGTCTGTCTAGACGTGACACATGGGTCACGGAGAGAAGAAACACGGAGATACTAAGAGAAGAATCGTTCTGTATCCCTCCGTGTTTCTTCTCTCCGTGCCCTCCGTGATTATTTTTTTTCTGCTTCAGAAGGGCGCGTGTCCTCTTCAGAAGTCTTACATGTCTGTCATTTCATAAAAAAATGAAGCTTGCTTATTGAAGCAATTTGCAAGACTTCGAAAATCTAATACAAGTAAAGGAAAAAATTACATTATTTCCTGTCATGCATAGAGGAGCAGAACACCACGGAACGCTATCCCGATGTAAAAAAGAATAATTAATTAATATCATAAGTTCACTGGATGATATTTGGAAAAAGTAAATATCGAATGGTAGTTTTAAATATAGCCATTTTCTATGTGTGCTAATAAGTTTTGTAAGATAAGATTGCCGACTTATATCAGCAAATCTTTTGCAAATACATATAAAAATATAGTGTTCAACAATCAATCCACCGGACTAACTTTCTAACATCAAAAATCTCTTTCAAAAGTGTTATCTCGCTAACATTTTAGCAATTTGTATATTATAAACAAATTACGTATTTTGTTATGGTAATCCCGTCCTTAAATAAACTTCACATCGTATTTTTATTTCCCTTGAGCTGGAAAGGAGATGGTACATCAGGCCAATCTACAATGTACCCGGATATTAATGTCATTCCCGCCAATAATTGAAGATGGGACTGACAGAAGCTTTGCTATAAATTATAGTGTATGTTTCGCGCGTGGCAGCCAGAGAATATAAAAAATGAAACCATACTTTCATTTATCGCTTTTTAAGAAAAAGTTGACGGACGAAAAGCCAAAATATTATTATAAATAGCGCTAGGTCACTGGCGCATTGACGTACTCTATAATTTGCAAAAGCGAATGTCAGTTGTTTGGTTGTCAATAACAACTTTTTTGGTGCATGGGGCTTATGCCTCTAATACAAACGTTATGGGCCTCCATGTTCAGCATTCATCAGGTGCCAGAGTTTGAATGGTAAAACCTAAATTGTCTGCCTACGATGATAATTGATTTATCAAACGTGCTTAGTTGTGCGGCATCAACAGATGAACAAATCTCGACCGGGTCTGAAAATGTAAAATAAAAATTATGACAGTATACCCACTCCGATACATTTGTTTTTCAATCGGCTTTAGTTGGGTGACTTCGAC
>JBDSBP010000190.1:0-18047 GCA_039921525.1 Chitinophagaceae bacterium
GATACCGATAATGATGGCAAAGTAGATAAGCACACTACATTTACCATGGTTGATAATCCCCGCGGAATTTTACCGATCGGCGATAAGGTGTACGTATTGCACACTACCTTCTCCACGGAAAATGGAAAAGCTGCCGGTATGGACCTGGTGGTTTATGAAGATACAGATCATGATGGTGTAGCAGATGGTCCATCAAAGCCACTCATTGAAGGAATCAGTAATCCTAAATTCCTGCAAAGCAGGGGTACCGATCATGCTACCAATGGCATCCGTATGGGAATAGACGGTTGGATATATATCGCGGTGGGTGATTTTGGCTTTCATGATGCTGTTGACCGCTCAGGAAAAAAATTGACCATGCAGGGCGGTGGCATTGTCAGGGTTCGGCCTGACGGAACAGAGATGGAAATTTTCACACACGGTATGCGTAACATTTATGATGTTGCCATTGATCCTTACATGAACATCTTTACCCGCGATAATACTAATGATGGCGGTGGCTGGAATATCCGCTTTAGTCACCAGATACAATCGGGCGAATATGGCTACCCGTTATTGTTTCAACATTTTACGGATGAAATACTCCCTGCCCTGGTAGACCTGGGTGGTGGATCTGGTACGGGCTCTTTTTTCATGGACGATCCCACCTGGCCGGATAAATACAATCATGTTCCCATGATGGCAGATTGGGGTAGAAGCCAGCTTTATATTCACCGGGTTACCCGTGATGGAGCAAGTTATACACAAAAAGATGAAGAGTTTATTAAGCTTCCGCAGATTACTGATGTGGATGTTGATGCCTCTGGCCGAATGTATCTATCCGCCTGGGATGGCGCCGGTTACTCGGGCAATCCTGCAAAAGGATACGTGGTAAGAGTGGTACCTAAAGGCTGGAAGTACACGGCTTTTATTGACGTTAAAAAAGCTACGGTAGATGAATTAGTATCCATACTTAAATCAGAAAGCGGGGTAGCCCGGTTGCATGCCCAACAGGAATTAATTACACGACCCGAAGCTGCAAATACAGCCTGGCAGCTTGCTGCAGATAAAAGCCTGCCGCTTTATACCCGCGTAGCAGGAATTTTCGCCTACGCTCAATCTGCCGGTGATAAAGGAATAAACAACCTGGTAAAACTCACATCGGAAAATGATGTAAAAGAATATGCGCTGCGCGCCCTTAGTGATCGTACACCGAATCTTAAAAATGTGCCAATTGCACCTTTCATCGATGGAATGCATGATAAAGATCCGAGGGTTCAAATAGCCGCCACCATTGGGTTAGGTCGCCTTGGCCGGAGGGAAGCTGTACCTGTGCTATTGCAGGTAAAGGTTCCTCCTTCGTTTGTGGCACCCGCAAAAGACGTTGCAGAAGGTCCTCATGCAACGCCCAACTCAGCTATCATTCCGGCGCATATTGCTGTACGTTCTTTGCTGGCACTCAATGCGGTTGATGCCTGTGTTAAAGCCATAGGAACCGAAAACTCAACTATAGCCTTATGGGCATTACGCTACATGCATGATCCAAAAGCGGTGAACGGGTTAATAGCCGCTTACAAGAAAGCAACTAACGCCAATTTGAAAAAGCAAATCCTAACTACTCTTGCCCGGCTGTATAAAAAGGAAACGGACTATGATGGTTCTACCTGGTGGAGCACCCGCCCCGTGTTACATGGCCCTTATTATAAATCTGAAGATTGGGCTTCGTCACCGGCGATTAAAAAAATGCTTACCGAGCAATGGGCTAAGTCAAACGCCGCAGATAAGCAATTTTTTGCGGACCTTAATGGAAAACTGTATATGGGAATTACTGAATTTGGCGGTGAACAGGCTTTAGCTTCCAGGGATGAAATTAAAGTTGACTTTGATAAAATCAAAAACAAGAAAGGCCAGATCGGCACATCTTCTATTGAAGATGTAATGCTGGCAATAGCCAGGATTAAAGGAGATACCGTTGTGGGCAAGGCCCTCTTTACACAGCAGGGGTGTGTTGCCTGTCATAGCATTAAAAAGGGCGAACCATTAAAGGGACCCTTTATGGGTCAGATCGGATCCATCATGAACCGGGAACGTATAGCCGAATCTATTCTTAAACCTAACGCAAGTATTTCGCAGGGCTTCGCAACCGTTCTCATTACCGCTAAAGGTAATAAGAGTTACATGGGCTTCATCACGGAAGAATCGGCTGATAAAATAGTAATGAGGGATATAGCAGGGCAAGTTTCCACCGTAAAAACAGCGGATATCCTTACACGTAAGGAAATGGAAAACTCTATGATGCCTGCAGGTCTTGCCAATGCGCTTTCTTTCCAGGAGTTTGCTTCGTTGGTTACGTATCTTTCGCAGCAGAAGAAGTAGTTCTGCAGTGCTGCTTTAAATCCTCGAGGGCAGACTGTCAGCATGGATTAAATCTCTTTTACAGCTAAATCGGGTGATAAGGGTCATTAATGACTTAAATTATACCTCTCCAATTCTTTTTGTCATTTCAGCGAAGCGAATTTTGGTGCCTGGCTAAAAACATCAGGCGCACTTTGGCTGAAATCTCCTGGGAGCGGGTTGTCTCCAGCTTGGAGATTTCAGCTCAAAGCGCCGTAAAATGAATTTATTCTAAGCTGTAGCGGCGCTTTGGCTGACATGACAGGACGGCGGAATGAGTATAGATGGCCCTTCTTATTAGATGTTCCTATTTTTGTTATTTCAACGAAGCGAATTTTGGTGATAGACTAAAAACATCTTGCGGGCTTCGGCTGATATGACAGGTCGGTGAAAGGATCATTTCAGCAAAGTTTTAAAACCTAATCAAACAACCTGGCAAAATGATTTTCCAAATGATTACGCATAGCGTTTCGAAATAATTCCGGTGAACCGTTTTGTAATATATCTACCAGCCCCTTATGAGAGGCAAATTTTTTAATACTGGCTGGTTTTTTCAACAACCCACTGTTGTGCACATAATCGAAAACGGGCAGGAGCATGCGCTGAAATTTTTTCATGGCTTCGTTACCGGTTATCTCGTACAGTTTACCATGAAAGGCAATTTCATGGTCAATATTAAAAAGATGATATTGGGTGGCAGGGGGCTCATTGCTAACAATATCCTTAAGTTCCTTCAGGTTTTCTTTGGTAATACGCTGGAATATGAAGTCGGCCATGCCTATTTCAAGCGCCAGGCGTATTTCAAATATCTGTTTCAGGGTTTCCTGGTCAAGAAGGTAAGGATTCATGCTTTTACCCATGATGCCAAACAGATCGGGGTTGGTAATTACGGAACCTTTTTTCTTTTTGGACTCAATTAGTCCCATCACCCTTAACCGCATCATGGCTTCCCGTATCACCGTGCGGCTAACGCCCATGTTTTCCGCCAGTTCAATCTCTTTTGGAATAACGTCTCCTGCTTGCAACTTGCGTTCACGCAGCAATTGCACCAGGTTTGCCTCTACCTTATCCACCAGTGAACTGGTATCCATCGACTTAAAGTTTTCCATCATTGTTACTGAATCCATACTATTATGTATTACTTAATAACCTGCAAATTATCATTTTTATAGTTACATCAGTGTAAAAAATGTTGGCCTGTCAGCATGTTATACTCTTTGCACCTGCTTTAAGGGTTGAGCAAAACTTCAAACATTTAATAAGATAGCCAAGCCTGCAAATAACATTTTCAGTAAAATAATTTACCTTAACCACTCAACTATTTTTTTAAAAATGAGTAATGTTTATTCAAAACAGGAACTGGTTAATCTGAAAATTTTTTATAAGAGCCAATTGCTAAATGATACAGTGCCGTTCTGGTTTCCCAAATCTTACGACCAGGAGTTTGGCGGCTTTTTATTAATGCGTGACCAGGATGGAAGCCTCATAGATGATGATAAGGCCGTTTGGATACAGGGTCGAGCCACCTGGTTATTATCTACCTTATACAATACCGTTGAAAAGAAACAGGAATGGTTAGATGGCGCGCGCCTTGGATATGATTTTTTAAGAAAGCATTGCTTTGATACGGACGGGCAGATGTTTTTTCATGTAACAAGAGAAGGAAAGCCAATCCGCAAACGCCGTTATTTTTTTTCAGAAACCTTTGCCGTGATCGCTTTCGCCGCCTATGCCAAAGCGAGTGGCGATGAAGAAGCAGCAAATGTATCCAGGCAATTATTTGGCAAGTGTATTGCCTATGCCACCACACCCGGGTTGTTAACACCGAAGTTCAAATCAACACGTCCGGCCAAAGGAATTGGCATACCTATGATTATGATGAATACGGCTCAACAGTTGCGCGAAACAATCGGCGATGACCGTTGCGATAACTGGATTGAAAAGTGGATGCTGGAAATTGAAACAGATTTTGTGAAAGATGATATTCGTTGTGTGATGGAACAGGTAGCGCCCAATGGAACTATCATTGATCACGTTGATGGAAGAACCTTAAACCCAGGCCATGCCATGGAAGGTGCCTGGTTTATTTTGCATGAAGCCAAACAAAGAGGTAACGATCCACAATTAATAGATTTGGGATGTAAGATGCTGGATTATATGTGGGAACGTGGATGGGATAATGAATACGGCGGCATTTTTTATTTCCGTGATGTTTATAACAAACCGGTTCAGGAATACTGGCAGGACATGAAATTCTGGTGGCCACAAAATGAAGTGATCATCGCTACGCTCCTCGCTTTCCTATTAACGGGTAACGAAAAATATGCAGGCTGGCATCGTTTGATTCACGATTACTCCTATAAGCATTTTCACGATAAAAAACATGGCGAATGGTTTGGGTACCTGCACCGTGATGGTACCGTTGCACAAACTGCTAAAGGAAATCTATTCAAGGGACCTTTTCATTTACCCCGGCAGGAATGGTATTGCTTACAAATTTTAGATCAGTATCTAAATCAATAAAAACAGCATTTTCTAAACATACCTCATAAAATAATTAACAGTGAAAAAAATTTCCATCATTCTATATTATATTTTACTTATAACTTTCGCTTCGGCACAGACTAAAACCGTACCGGTTTTTGTATCGGGAACGGAAGGCCATAAAAGTGATCGCATCCCCTAAATGATTATTATGCCAAATGGAAATCTACTGGCATTTTCCGAAGGTCGTGTTCATGGCTCGGATGATTTTGGCGACATTAATATCGTACTGAAAAGAAGTAGTGATAACGGAAACACCTGGAGTACCTTACAAACAGTGGTTGATGCCGATTCGTTGCAGGCCGGCAATCCCGCACCTGTGTTAGATCTAACAGACCCTGCTTTTCCAAAGGGCCGCATATTTTTATTTTACACTACCGGCAATAATTATGAAGGCGAGGTACGAAAAGGAAATGGTCTAATAGAAGTTTGGTACAAAACATCTACAGATGGAGGTGTTAGCTGGAGTAAAAAAACAAATATTACCACGCAGGTCCATCGCCCTAAACACCCTTTATTAAATGCGGCATATAATTTTCCGGAAGACTGGTGAAGCTATGCTAACACTCCGGGACATGCGATGCAGTTTCAGCAGGGAAAGTTTAAAGGAAGAATTTTTATTGCTGACAACCATTCTGCCGGTGACCCTCAACCGCATTTTGAAGATTACCTCGCCCATGGATTTTATACAGATGATCATGGAAAAACTTTTAAGCTTGGTGACAATGTCTCCTTTAAAGGTGGCAACGAATCGATGGCAACAGAATTAAGCAATAATAAACTAATGATGAATTCCCGAAATCAAAAAGGTGATATACGGGCGAGAATTATCTCTGTCAGCAGCAACGGTGGCGCCAGTTGGGATACGAGCTATTTCGATCATACATTGATAGATCCCGTTAACCAGGGAAGCATTTTAACATTGGGAAAAGGCATCATCGCGTTTTGTAACGCAGCTGATACCAAAAGAAGAGATAACCAGACCTTGCGAATTAGTTTCGATGAAGGAAAAACCTGGCAAAGAAATTATACCGTTGATAAGAGCCCGGATGGAATGCAAAAAGATTTTACGGCTTATTCAGATATGGTGAAGATGACAGAAAATAAAATTGGGATATTGTATGAAAGGAATGGACGCTTAATAAATATGCCCGAAAGTAATAACCAGGCAGTGTTCTCCTTAATCGCCGTTACTTCTTTAGCCCCCCACTTTTAAATAAATAATACGCAGTTTGATAGTTTGCAATAGCTTCGGCCACTACTTCTTCAACTTCCGGCATCGGAATCTGCTCATTGGTGTCTTTTCGGTACTTATAGGTTTCTACTTTTTGTTGTGGACTCAATATAACCAGACTGTCATTTCTCATATAAGCAAGCTTTTGATAAGTGCCCAGCAATATCCTCGGTTTATATGAAGTAGACAGCACGTTTTGGCCATATAAATTACTGGTATAATTCCAGTTCCAGGTAGATAACAACGTTGGATATAAATCTATTTGAGAGCACATTTTTTCAATGATACCGCCAACGGTATCACGCGGGTTATAAATAATTGCCGGGATATGATATTTCGTTATGTCAATTTCATTTTTACCTGCGCTGTTTGAGCAATGATCGGCAACGAAAATAATTACTGTATTCCTGAACCAGGGCTTATCTTTTATCTTCTTTAAAAATTGACCAATGGCATAATCAGTATATTTTACAGCGCCCTCTCTGCCCGTTCCAGATAGGATATCAATTTTACCAGGGGGGTAGGTAAAGGGGCGGTGATTGGAGGTAGTCATTACAAAATCATAAAACAATTTCCCCTTCTTAAAGGTTTCATCTGCATCTCTTATTACCGCATCGTATAAATCTTCATCGCATATTCCCCAGGCATTCTCAAAATGAACCAGGCTATCGGGAATGATATTTCGAAGGCCCTTTAATTTGTCAGCTTTCAAAATATTGCGTCCCCTGTCGGTAACTATAAAATCGTTGTTACTAAAATATCGATTCATATTGTCAAAATAACCATCACCCCCATAAAAAAAACCAGTTTGATATTCCTGCTGCTGAAAAATGTGACCAATGGTTGTCAGGTTGTCATTATCAGAACGCCTTACAATACTATTACCGGGCGTAGGGGGAATACCCAATGAAAGTGCTTCCATACCACGTACCGTTCTTGACCCGGTAGCATACATGTTGGTAAATAAAGTACTTATATTAGCCATTGAATCCAATACCGGTGTAAGTGCCTGCGTATTACCAAAGTGCGTCATAAAGTCTGCACTTAGACTCTCTATCGTAATCATGATCACGTTAGGTTTTGTTACGTTGTTGACCAACGCCGATATATTTCTTTTGATAGATAAACTATCTTTATTAAATACTGTTCCTGAATCTTTTAATTGATCCCTGACTATAGCAAACGCCTTCCCGTTGTCCACTTGCCTGTAAAACTCCACGTAATTCAGTTCATTGCTTTTAAAGGCTGAAAAGAATGAATAAATGCCCGCTTTAGCTAATTCATTTTGATAACGGTTGGCACTGGTTTCTGCAAAGCTGTTATCTACCACAGCTGCATACATTAAGGCGATGAGAATAATGGCTGAGCTTATTACTAACCTGGTTAAGAATTTAAAGCTACCATGGAATGATGCGAAAAAAATTTTTCTCTTTTTAAATATCAAAACCACCCCTAAAGTTATAATTAGCATACCTCCAATCAACAATGGCAATGGATATGATTCATTGATATTGTTTATCACTTCAAACGTGTATATCAAATAATCAACTGCTATAAAATTAAACCTGCTTTCAAACTCCTGCCAGAAAGTAAACTCTGCAAAAAAAGAAAACATCAGGATTAAAACTGCCAGGGTAAAAGCGACGTAGGTAATAATTCTATTGATGATTGAATTATTCCATTTAGCCGGCAAAATCAATAAGTAGAGTGAATAGGGAGCAACGAAAAAGCTGGCTACGCCAATATCAAAAAGCAACCCTTCACCAAATATCCTGCACAGTGCCAGCAGGCCAAGATCAGCTTTACGAATAGAGAAAAACAAAAGTACAAGCCTTACTAAAAAAGAAGCTACAATGAATATCAGAACGAAGTAGTATAATACGCTATACGTATTCTTCTGGCGAAAACGAGCAATCATAATCTTACGTCAGAATTAGTGTGCAAGTAATTACTCAATATTGAGCAAAATCTGAAGTTTGGGTTGTCTCAAGAAGTTGATATTTTATCTATAAAGAAAATATTCCGTCAAAATGATGTTAATGATATTAATGGCTATACTTACAATAGATAAAAGATATTTATACCTGTGTGATAGTAAAGAAACAGTATGCTAGCGTTTACCATTAATCCTCTCACGTAATGTATTTATGTTCTTTAATTTACCGGCTTCCAGAAAAGACTGGCAATAATAGGTAAAATAGCTATGACTTTCTAAAAAAGATAGCGTTGATTCATCCCAATTAGGGGGAAGAAAATTGTTTCGCAGTTCAAATTCTTTTTTCACTAACTCATCCGTAATAAAAAAATGATCAGTACCTAAATGATACAAATCGGCGTCACACAGTATTCCTTCCAGTAAGGAATGGGGATCGTTGGGAAGTTTGGTAGATAAAATACACTGATGGATAAGCTGAATAATATATTCTTCCATCCCGATATTTTTCAAATGATTTCTCATTACCAGAATGCTTTTTGCTTCATGATTCGTTGCAGGGCCGAAAAGGTGTCCGCAATCATGAAACCAGGTAGCAGTAGATAGAACAAACGTATCGATCTCATTTAATGAATAATTTAGTGATATTTCCATCATTCTGCCAAAAACGTTTTGCGTATGGTTAAGATTATGATAAACTAACTGGGAGGTTTGATACTTGTTAAAAAGCTTTTTAACGTATACAGCTATCGTGTTGGAGAGCTCCTGGTTATAGATAATATTATTTAATGCCACAGTTATTGCAAATTTTGTTAATTGAGAAAAGCATGTAAATTGATAAACCTGCCCCGCTACGTTTATAATAAGGCATTAGAATCGTGTTTAACCGAAAGTACCAATACCAGCTTTTTGAATACCATTAACTTTGGTTGTGCATTGAAATAGCCACGAAGAATAAAGCAAATTTAAATGCGGAATCTGAGGGAATTCTGTAGAGTGGGTGGAGAAAGATTTTGAGAATATCCCTTCAATATCTCTTATGATAGGCAAGCCTCAACAAACTGGGCAATACAACTAATAATAATACCAGCGCAATTACTAAACCACCGATAACTGCAATGGCTAAAGGTTGATGCAATTGGGCGCCGGTGCCAATACCCAATGCCAGGGGCAGCAAAGCGAAAATAGCACCAAGAGCCGTCATGATCTTTGGTCTTAACCTCGTTGAAATAGCATATACGATAGACTCGTCCACCGTTTTCAACTTCAAAGATTCTTTAAACTGAAGAAATGTGAATATGGCATTTTCGCCAATGATGCCCACGATCATTATCAGGCCGGTGTAACTTCCTACGTTAAGAGGAGTATGCGTCAGGAACAACGCCAGGCAACTACCGGCAATTCCCAAAACAGCAATCAACAGGATAATGAAAGCAATGGCAAATTCCCTGAATAAAAAAAGTATCACGCCAAATACCAAAAGGCTGGAAGAAATGAGGATCAGCAATAACTCTTTGAAAGACTGATGCTGCTGCGCATAGGCGCCACCATATTCCACATGAAAACCCTGCGGAAATAAGATGTTGGAAGAAATCGCCTGTTGGATCTCTTTTACCACACTCCCCAGGTCTCGATTTTCCAAACGAGCAGTAATTACCCCCATCGATTGCAGGTTTTCCCGGTTCACTTCCGCATCCCCTTTATTAACTTTAATTTGTGCAAGATCTGTAACAGGATGCATTATGCCGGAAGGCAAAAAGACCTGCATGCGATAAAGATCATCAGTAATTAATTGCGGTCCGCCCGGGTAAATTATTCTTACGGGGGATAATTGTTCTTTTTCTAAAATATTTCCTGCGATACTGCCCTGTAACGCTGTCTGCATCTGGAACTGAAGGTCTGCCGGGGTGAGTCCGAATTGCGCCAGCCTGCTGTTATTGGGCTCAATAGTTATTGAAGGACCTGCTATTACAATTCCATTAAAAACATCTGCAGTGCCTTTTACCTTTTCTACCAGCTCTGCAATTTTTACGGATATCTCCTGCAGTTTGCTTCCATCATCGCCAAATACTTTAATTTCAACAGGTTGAACGGAGGTCATCAGGTCTCCAAGCATATCTCCAATCACCTGGCCGAAATCTATTCGTAAGGCTGGTTGAGAAGCTTCTATTTTTTGGCGGATTTCCGAAATAACTTCCTCCGTTGTTTTATCCCGTTGTTTTTTTAGCTGGATCAAATAATCACCAGTATTAGGTTCAGTGATGAAAAAGCCCATCTGCGTTCCTGTTCGTCTTGAATAGGCGGAAACCTCGGGCACGGCGACAATCAGCTTCTCTGCTTCCTTTAAGATCCTGTCTGTTTCATCCAGCGAAGTGCCGGGCGGTGTACTATAATCCAGTACAATACTACCTTCATCCATTTCAGGAAGAAACCCTGTTTCAAGACGGGGTACCAACAGGAAAATGGAAACTACCAATCCTGCAATAATCACTAAACTGATATAAGGTCGCAGTATAAAAAATGACACCCATTTTTTATTTTTAATAGTGGCCGGTTTAGCCGGCTCACGATGCGGTATAGCCGAAGATTTATTTCTCGCCAGAAGGAGATAAATCAACGGCAAACATATCCATGTCACAAAAAAGGAACAAACTAATACCAGGATCATGGTATTGGTCAGCACTTTGAAATAGGCGCCTGCCACTCCGCTCATGAGTTCAAAAGGAATAAAGATGACAATGGTACTGAGTGAAGAACCAAGCATGGCAGGAAAAAGATAATGAATAGCTTTTTGAATTAATACCTCCGTAGATTCTTTGGGAAACTCTTCATGTGTTCTTTGAATCTGTTCCATCACAACAATGGCATCATCAATAATTAACCCGATGGCTGCTGCTATAGCTCCCAGCGTCATAATATTTAAACTATATCCCAAAACGTAAATACCGATCATAGTTAAGCATATGACCAGGGGGATAGTTACCAGGATAGTAATACTTGCTTTGAGGGATCGAAGAAAAAGGATTGCTACTATCATAGCAAGCGTTAATCCAATCCACAAGCTATCCGTTACACTATTTACAGATTCATTTACAAAATCGGACTGTATGTAATAAGGATTTAAATGCAGGTCTGCAGGCAGTATCTTTTTTAATTGTTCAATCTTCTGTAACATCTGTGACGAGATATCAACGAGGTTGGCATTCGGTTGTTTTATTACTGCTATCAACAAGCCTTCCTTTCCATTTGCATTGACGCGGGTATATTCAATGGCTTCATGAATAGAAACGCCGGCTATATCTTCCAGATGAACAATTCTTTTGCCGTTGTTACTTATCACCAGGCTTTTTAATTCGTCCAGGGAATGAACGGTGGCATCGGTAGTAGCCAGGTATAAATAGCGGTAATCAGACAGGTAACCATTTGCCTGTAAGAAATTGACCTTGCTTAATGCACTGGAAAGAATATCCGGGGTTATGGACAACGCACTCATTTTTTGCAGGTTCAATGTGAGCCAAAATTCCTTCTGCTTTCCACCGATAATACGTACTTCCGCCACTCCTTGTATTTGTGATAAATAAGGTTTAATAGTATATAAGGCTATTTGCTTCATATCTATAGGAGTTCTGGCACTACTGGTAGTTTCCAGCGAATACCCCATTACCGGGAGAATGGATGGGTTCATTTTCTCCACTGTTATCTGAACATCCGCAGGGAGTGTATTCCGTATCTGAGCGATCTTAGATTCAATTTGTTGCCGGCTAAGATCTATATTGGCTTTCCAGTTCATGAAAGCTGAAATTTCGCAACTCCCGCGACTGGTAGTACTCCTTATATCCATGAGATCGGGCACTTGCTTGATAACATTTTCCAATGGCCTGGTGACCGTCACCACCATTTTATTAATGGGCTGCAGGCCCGCATCTGCAATAACTTTTATTTTAGGAAACGTTATTTCAGGGAATAATGAAGTTTGCAGTTTGGTATAAATAAAAATTCCGCCGCCCATAATTAATACTAATAGAACAGTCAACGGCTTTTTATAGAACACAAAATTATTCCTCATGGATTATCTTTTATAACGATCACTTTGGCCGTATCTGGCAAACCAAAGTTTCCGGATACCAGAATCTTATCCGTAGCCAAAAATTTGGGACTGATAATTTCAACCCTATCATTCACCGTTATGCCCTTTTGAACAATTACTTTTACTGCGGTAACGGTATCTATCATCCGCATCACCCAGGTATTGGATTGCGCCTCATCTGTAAGAATTGCCGCTTTAGGTAATATCATGGCTCTATCTCTGTAACTTTTAATAAAATGAACTTTTGCCACAAGGTTTTCCGGAATGGGTGCTTTGGAAGATATTCTTATCAGGATGGGCTGCGTTTGTGTGGCGGCGTCCATAGAGGGCATTACGGAAGAAACAGATCCCTGCAATTTTACACCGTCTGGTAAGAGCAGGTCGATTTTCATATTCAAAGAAAGATAGGGCTTCAATTCATAGGGAAGATTTAATAAAAACGCAAAGCTTTCCTGGTTGCTGATCACTGCCAGTTGATCGCCATCCTGGATATAATCACCATTTTGATGATTAAGTTCTGTGATATACCCCATCGTGTTGGCCGGGATATTATTTAAGCCGGAAAAATGAAGCGTGGAGTCGAGCAGGCTGATGGAGTTGCCGATACTACTGGATTCCTTTGTTTTAACTAAGAATAATGACTGTCCACTCTTTACATATTGACCTATCCTGGTATTCACAGCTTGTATATATCCATTGGTGTTAGCCTTTATAATACTTTTCTGCAGAAAAGCCGAAGTAGCATTTAGTTCTATGTATTCTGCCAAAGGTGCTATTGTAATAGAGGTAACAGTTACCGGTGTACGAACTTGAACCTCTTCTTCCTTTGCTGCAGGTTGTTCAGACTGGCACCCTAACAGAAACAAGTGGAAAGTGAAATATAGTAAAAGTGGTTTATTCCATTTTTTCATGGTTGTTTTTTATCTGTTCCAGTAGTTTATCTGGTTGATGATTTGTAAGCGGCTGATCGTATTTTGGGTCAGCACGTTTTTAGCAGCCAGGTAATTGTTTAATGCAATAACCAGGTCGGCAATTTTCGCGTCACCGGCGTCTAATAGCCGCATATTCACATCGATGAGTGCCTCAGCGTATTTGATCTGGCTATTTATCTGACCAATCAATTCTTCTGTAGCCGCAAATTGTTGCCTGAGCTGCGCTACCTGCTGGTGATACTGGCTTTTGGCAAAGTCGAGATAACCCCTTGTGGTATATTGGGAGATATTAAATTTGTTATGCTGCAATTTTCTTTTCTTACCATCGTAAATGGGCACACTCAGATTCAATCCGAAACCAACACCGAAATTTTTATATGGCCTGTAGGCCAATGTGCTGTTATACCCTGCATCCGTGTACATGCTTATTTTCGGTTTATAACTTATATCCAGTAACAATTTTTCATTGGCTACATTCAGGCTGTCCAGCGTATATTGAAGCAGAAAGATTGAGTTTTCGGGTGTTGGTAATTGCATGATGGTAAGCCCGGGGTCTGAAAGAGTAACAGCGGTAGTATCAAAAATTCCCGCTAAAAAATTCAATGTACCGTACTCGTTTTGAAACTGGATCTGCTGTTGTTTGGCAGACAATTGCTGTTGTTGTTGCGTTACGAGAAATGTTAAATAGTCTGACTGCCTATAGACATTTTTCCCGGTAAGTTTTTTCAGGATGACTTCTTCTTTTGCAAGCAGTTCATTGACCTGCCTGGTAAAATTTAATTGCTGTAAGGTTCCGTAAGCAGTAATATACTGTTCAGTGATGGTTTTTGCAAGATCCTGCTGCGTGATAGAAGATGTATTTTCAAGTCCCCGCTTTTGTAGTTGAATGGCTCGAAACTGTGCATCCAGATTTGTTTTGCTGGCGAAAACTTTGTTCACCCCGATAACAGCATTAAGACCTCCACCATTGGTAATAGCCTGCTCATAGCCAAAACCCTTTACCAGCGGAGCATATGTATTGTTGCTGAGACCCGTAACCTGTGGTTGATAACTGGCTCTTATTAAAATGCTATCGATCTGCGTTGATGCCAACTGATTGCGATAGTTCTTCAACAATGGGCTGTTTTGCAAGGCCCGTTCAAGATAATATTGCAGCGTTTTTGCCTGGGCTACTACCGACGAAAAGTTTAACAGCCATAAAATTAATATAAGGACAATCTTATTCATTTTTAGCAATAAGCACCACTACCTGTACTTTTATCATTACATGCAGTTGTTTACCAGGTTACCGACAATTGTTTATGTTTTGAATGGTGAAGCCAGGCATTGATCTTATAGGTCAGTAAAGCAGATCCAGAACCTACCAGCGCACCAACAAAAACATCGCTGGGATAGTGTACACCCAGGTACATCCGCGAATAACCAACAATACCAGCAAAAGCCATGGAAGGAACAATTACATACCACCGGGGATAAGCAATAATTAGCGACGTTGCCATGCTAAATGCCAAACTGGTATGCCCTGATGGAAGTGATGACGTAGCTCCGGCGGATGTTTTTTGTATGATAAAAGAATATGTAGTAAAAGGCCTCGGGCGGTTAATGGCAAACTTCAAGCCGATGGTAACCAATTCATTTAATACAATACTCTCTAACATATAGACAGCCTTTACCTTCATGGTGCGATTGCCTTCAATAAGTCCGGTACCCAACAGTAGAAGAGGAACGCCCAGTGCCACCGGGTAAGTTGATTTGGTAATAAAGTGCAACCTTTTATAAGTTCCCGATGAAACGTCCGCGTTGTTAATCTTATTTAAGAGATTAATATCGGCATTCTGTGCGGTTCCGGATAGTTGGAATAAAAGTAAACCAAAAATAAGCTTTACAGTTCTGATGAACCTTAGTGGTAATAACATTCCTACCTGGATTAATTAATTTGTCAGCGGTGTAAGCGCCGCTGATTAAAACAAAACTCCGGGTTGATTCTGTTTAAATCCTGTAGTGATCCATATTGGATAAGAGTACGGCCAGACTTAAAGAAAAAGTCAACCTTGTCAGCTTAAGGTGCTAAGGTAAAGAGAACCTCATAAAACTTCAACATATAATCAGATTTATTTGCAACCTTTAATGCCCCAATCGAACACATAAATCCGGAAGGAACTCGTATTTAGTCAATGATCAGTTATGAAAATATTAATTATAGAAGATGAAATAGAAATCTCTAAAAGTATTTCTGAATACCTGGAAAATGAACAGTTCTTTTGTGAAACGGCCTATAATTACGAAACAGCCTATGAAAAAATATCATTGTACGATTACGCCTGCATTTTACTTGATATCGGCTTACCAGGGGGCAGTGGCTTAGACCTTTTAGAACGTTTACAAAAGGATAATAAAAGTGATGGTGTTCTCATTATCTCGGCCAAGAATTCGCTGGATGATAAAGTTAAAGGACTAAAAGCAGGCGCCGATGATTATCTTACCAAACCTTTTTACCTGCCGGAACTGAGTGCCCGCGTGGCGGCCATCATCCGGCGCAAATCATTTGATGGGAAAAACATCGTTACTTGTGATAATTTAGTGCTTGACCTGAACAAGAAAACGGCTACCGTCCACGAAAATATCATTGACTTTACCCGCAAAGAATATGAGTTGCTTCTATATTTCTTGAGCAATAAAAATAAAGTGATATCCAAGAACGCAATTGCTGAACACCTTTGGGGAGACAATATGGACCTGGCCAACAATTACGACTTTATTTATACGCATATAAAAAATTTAAGAAGAAAGCTTTTGCAGGCAGGTTGTATTGATTACGTGAAATCCATTTATGGAATGGGATATAAATTTGAAAACCCAAAATAAAACGGATGAAGTTATTCTCCCGGTACAATCGATTAAACCTCCTGGCCACATTATTGATTTTTTTACTCGCCACCATTGCTTATTACTTTTTGTTACGATATGTTATCATAAGTCAGGTTGATGAAAACTTAAATATAGAAAAGGATGAAATAGAAAGTTACGTGGCTAAATATAACCTGCTTCCGGAGATAATGCCGGTAGAAGACCAGCAAATATCATTTATTGCATCTGAGATTACCTATAAAAAGAAGTTTTTCAAAACCGTAATAGTTTATGACCGGATAGAAAAAGAAACCGGTGAATTCCGGCGATTATATTTCACTTTTAGTGTAAACGGCAAATGGCACCTTGCCATCGTGGGCAAATCCATGGAAAGTTCGGAAGATCTCATTCAGTCTATCGTAATTATTACCGTTTGTACAATTCTGTTAATACTTGTGGCTTCCATTCTTATCAACAGGATCGTATTAAATAAGCTCTGGTTACCTTTCTATAAAAGTCTGCATTTATTAAAGAATTTTAAAATCGGGAATAGCCAGGCTTTTAACTTTCCCATTAGTAATATAGAAGAGTTTTCGTTTATGAATAACGTCCTCCGGGAGGCTATGGTAAAAGCTGACCGTGATTATCTCATCCTTAAAGAATTTACGGAAAATGCTTCCCATGAAACGCAAACACCGCTTGCCATTATCCGCTCTAAACTCGACCTATTGATCCAGGATGAAAACTTATCAAAACACCAGGGTGTTAACCTCCAGGCTCTATATGAAGCTATCCAAAAACTTTCCAGATTAAACAGTTCATTACTCTTACTTACCAAGATTGAAAATAATCAGTTCAAAGAAACAGTTGAAATAAATTTAAAAGATGAGATAGAGGAAAAGCTGGTTCAGTTCCAGGAGATCTTACTCAATAAAAATTTACGTATCTCTGTCAGCCTGGACGAGGTAATCATCCGCATGAACAAAGAACTGGTAGACATTTTGCTTAACAATTTATTGAGTAATGCCATTAAACACAATATGGATGGAGGATCCATTAATATATGCTTGAGCAAGCCACAACAGCTCATGATAAGTAACACAGGTTCAACAAATGCATTAGATACCCAAAGAATATTTACCCGCTTTTATAAATCCCAACCTGGTAATGAACATACAGGGTTAGGTTTGTCTATTCTAAAGCAAATATGTATTGTTTCAAATTGTACTATCAGGTACGATTTCAAGAATGACATTCACACGTTTGATATCGAATGGTAGCTATGGTGCCGGGATCGGGCTGTACTTCGCAAGTGGAACTGTTTGATTACTGTAAGACGGTTAATAATAATCGTTCATCACAAAAGGCGTTTGTAGAGGCAGGGCTTGCCCCCGCCCTGATCGCATCCGGAACTGCCTGATTATTGGGGGGAAGTGCTAATAAAAAGATTCATTGGGAACCGTTTGATTATTGGGGGGAAGTGCTAATAATAATCGTACAGGTATCAGGTGCAACAGGGCGGGGGCAAGCCCTGCCCCTACAAACGCCATGACACATTTGGGGGCCATTAGATTATTGCAGCAATATTATTAATTGGATATCATATGTTGCAACAGAGCGAAGGTAAACCCATACAAAAGTTAAAATCATTCACAGATAATTCTCCTTTATAAATTCAATATGATGCACTTCATGCCCGGCAATATGATAAATCAACGCCCGCACACTGGAATTATTTTCGTCAGCTGTTCCCATTCTATCTAATGAATCTTCCGGAAGCCCATTGAATAGAGCAATAGTTGCAGAACGAACAGTTTCATATTCCGCAAAAATATTATCCAAATTCCTGTCATCGGCGCCGGAATACAGGGCAAAAATATCCTGGTCAAAACCAGGCAGGTTTATCTTTTCATTTCTCGCGAACCGTAACGCACGGTATGCGTAAATACGTTCGTCATCGATAATATGTACTAGTGTGATGATTATTTAATTATGCAACATAGTGTTTTGACAACTTTTTGTCTGCATCTTGTCGTGTAAAAGTCCATTCAATATCGCAGTGATTATCATTTCTTTCTTTAGCCCAAATCATTACCT
>JBDSBP010000191.1:0-5398 GCA_039921525.1 Chitinophagaceae bacterium
CTTACTGCCGACAAAAGAACTGCTCAAGATTTTTTTCACATTTTATAAATTTATGGCATTAGCATATGCCAGTGGTCCGCCAATTGAACGCTTGTATCTTAGCAATGCCAATGATATTACTCAAAACGGCAAACCTTATCGTATACGGCTTTTATTTAGTGCTACATATCGCAATCCCAAATATGTTACAGGCAGAAATGAAGTGGATTTTTTGTTCGGATACAAAAATGTAAATAATAGTTTTGAAAAAATAATTTCAACCTGGTTTAAACTTTATCATGAAATTAGCCCTTGCATAAACATCCTGAATGATTTCCTTCTTAAAAAGAAATTCAGCGCGGATGTTAAAATTCTTCAAATTACCAAAGCACTAGAAAGCTTTCACAGAGAAAAAAGAACGTTATCGCCATCAGCAAATGATCTGAAAAAGCAAAAAAAATATTCTCAGCTTTTATCAGCCGCTCCAGCATTCAAAACATGGCTTGCAGATATGTTTCGTTACAGCTTTGAACCAAAAGTAAAAAGAAGACTAATTGCACTTTTCCTAGAGTTACCAAGGCCAGTGCTTCAAGATCTAAATCTTGATACTCCAAGCAAAAGAAAATATCTCGCCGAAAAAGCAAAGGTTACAAGGAATTATTATTCGCACTTTGGCACTGATCTAGCCAAGTTGAAAATGGACGGAATAGTACTTATCAGGGCAATTGAAAAATTGAAGGTTTGCTTAATATGTTTATTATCAAAAAAACTCGGATTCAGCGATGAGCAGATTGTCAACATGGTACGGAGCGCAACACTTTATCCTTTTTCAACATGAAAACTTTATTAATCAAATCAAAATATACCTGCTATCACAAATTCCTTGTCATCCTATTGGTTTTGCTCTTTTACTCTAGTGTAATATATTCTTCATGATAAACACTAATCCTATCCATTCTTAAAGTTAAAGTACAACTAAACCTATTAGCACAACGAATCTACATCTAAAATATTGTTTTAACGTTATTTGTGATCTAATAATAGCTGTATATCATTCCATAAAAAGTAAACCCTCGACCTGATTTTATGTGGACGTAATTTTCCATGCTTAATCCAATCATAAATTGTTGGCCTGGTAACCTGAAACAGATCACATACTTCGGCTACTTTATATAAGGGTTTATATTCAAGTCCCGGGGTTTGATAGATAGTATTTCCTTTTCTTCCTGTTTTTATAAGCTCCTCTCTGATTATAATACGGAGGTGCTCCCAAAAGTCGTCTGGCTTGTAGGGAATAAGCATTGGTGTTACCGCGCCTTCATTCTTTACTTTACTCATACACTTAACTTTATATTAAATCATTACAATGGGGAGCTAAAAATATTCGGAGATTATCGTTAAATATTTCATATCGATAACATAATAATTAATTTTTAAGTACACAATACTTTTTCATCAGAAGTAAAAATAGATCATTGGTTTTATTAATAAATGACCCCTTCAAAATTTGAAGGGGTCATTTATTATTTACGGGTCGTCAATATTTCTATATGGTTAATGTGATTTTGAAACCTAAGAAACGTGAACTTTTTAACTATTCTTCAAGCTGAGGAAATTGCCATAGTAGACTACGTGTCAAGTGTAGGACATTTGCCTGTAAAAATAAAAGGTTAGTGGAATAAATCTCCTTTACATGATAAAAAATCACTTTTTTTCAAAGTCAACCAAAGTCTGAACCACTGTTTTGATTTTGGTATAGCAAATTTAGCAATCTTATTTATTTTGGAATTCTCTATCACCAATGCTTGGCCTGTTCATCTTTAGATTGAGCGAAAAGAAAAACGGAGGAAATGGCAAGTGCCGTCATTACTAAAGTGCGTTTCATGATAATTATTTTATGGTGAAGAAATCTTTTTCAGTAGGATATGAAAGCTATAAGTTTAAGTTAACCCGCAAATTGATATTATGCGGGAAACTGCTTTTGCTCTTTTAATTTACGAAAAGTATTTATTAAATCAAAGTATCCGTAGAAATATAATATCCAAGTTATTCGGATAAAATTTATCGGCTCAATATTGCCAAAATTGATAATAAAGAATTTGGGTGGATCGTAATAAATTTGATTTTGTATGCTTAAGTAATGCAACATCCACCAGATAAAGTTTAAGCGGTTTAAATTCATGGAATGCCTTACTACAATAGACACACCTCACTATCGGGTAAACATATTTAAAGATGTGAATATTCCTTATAACAGACCCAGATACTAACGTTCCGGCCGTGAACCCTGTGCGGGCAAAAACCATTAAGCTACAGAAAGAACTTTGCCTGGCTGTCGGCATAAGCTGTCGACGGTTACAATACTTTAAAGAAAAGTTTACAATTAAAATGGCCAGGCACAAGACTACAGGCATGTTGCAAATTAATCCGTACTATATCGAGGTTATTACTGAGTGCATAGAGAAAATTCAAGATATTTGTGAATACAGACTGCTTTATAGTGGTAGTGCCATGGACAAATTTTTATTGAAGACACATTATGGGTATAACGAACATAGTCACGGAAATTGTCGCACTAAGGAAAATGTGTTTCAGCCCATTTGTCCAGTCATTTTAGTATACAGTGAATAAAATCACACACTATTTCCGATAGGATACGAAGTTTCTTAGCAGGTTTTCTATTAGTTAAGGTGTGCCCCCGCGCTTATTAAACTGTTAACGATGGTATCCGGAGGGCACGGATATTATGTTTGTGTCCTCAATCATTGTTGTATAAGATGAAGATCACGGTGTCTAATTATTGCAACCCCATCCCTTGCCTTGACTACAACATATTCGATGCGTAAACATAAGCTCAGTCTAATTTAGTTCTGGCATTTAATAAAACGTTTTTAAATCCGATAATCTTAACCCAATATAAAATCCAACAAATTAACGATGCCATTGCCGCATAAATATTAATAGCGGGAATAACAGATAGACAATTTAAGATGCACATGGCTATTCCAATATTATAAGCAGGTCTTGGTTCACCAATTAAGATATTTTTTGAAATTGCTTCTGCTTTTATTGAATCAGCCAACCTGGAAACGATAAAGAAATGCCATACTGTTCCAAAAAGAGGAATCAATAAAAGCCAAACATTTCTTGCGGGCATTTTCCTATTTTCGATGGAAATAGCTTTCAATGTACTTTGAAGAGCCAATACATAAAAAATTTTCGTTAATAGTAGACCTAAAACAAGCATTATTATAAATTCTCCACCTGCTGGCAATGAAAATAATAAGATCATCTTGGGTTGATTAAGTTGTAATCGGGAAAGTTATGTTTGACCAATACTTTTTGTAGAATTCGTCGTACTGTTGACTAACGACTTCATTACTAAAATCTTGACGAGGTGCAAAAAGTTTAATTAATTCCAATACCTTGTAAAATTACAATATTAGCTGGTGATTTGCAACAAGCAACTAAACCGGCGTAAATATGTGCCGAAAAAATCCGGGGGGTATACTATATAACTATAATGTCTAGAAATATCCGAAACATCTAATTAGGGAACTTGATAAATTTACAGTGATCATTATGGAGGAGGAAATAATATCTGGTTTCGTCCAGGGATCGCTTTTGATCGAGAATATTGCTGTCATTCATGAGAGCAATATATAATACGATTATGAGTGCCTTGAAAAACAGTAGGGTCAAGAACTTTTCTGTTTGCAGATGAATAATAAATTAACTTAACCATGTATCTAACACAATGGTCAATTCAGGGTAGGATGAAGATTCACGCACAATTGTAGATATGGATGGAGCAGAGAAATTAAAAGGATCAGGCGATATGTTTTTCGATCATATTGGTAAAATTACTCACCTGCAAGGCGCACTTGTGAATTATAAAGAATCAAAATGGACTCTATCGTTACCAGTTGTCCGACGCGTGGCTCACGTTCAACAAAGCTAAAGGACCCCTAAAAATAATGACTAAAGTTCTTGATCTTGGTGAACTCAACAATCTTCCGGCTGGAGCTCGTGTAATTTTTAGTTGGGTGAAGGATTAGTGTCGATTCTGGAATGATTTCACCCCTTCATTCCCTTCGTAATTGACCCGGGTAAATCTAAAGAAAAAATTCAAGCCGTAAATTTTGATGCTAGAATGTAAAATCTATGATGCTCTGGCTATTTATTGATCAACAAATTAAAAGCTCTGCTAATGAAGGAAATATTTAATGTTTCAGCCAACACCCCGTTCTAACGGAATGGCCCAGGGGTCAGCCATAGCACACGGCGAAGTGTCTGCAAACGCTGAACTAAGACGCGGTATCAACCTGAGTGCCGGTTTCGATTTTGCTGCCAGCGCGCAGGGTGTGCTGGGAAAGGGTCTGAGCGCCAAGGTAACAGCGGGTGTCAATGCCAGGGCAGGCGTTGCCCTTCAGGCGGCTTTTCCTCTTGATTTGTTTAAAGAGGCGGGAATTATAGCTCGTTTCCAAGCCCAAGCTGCCGCAGCAGCCTATGTAGGGGCAACCGTTGGCCTTGAATTTAATGTGTTCCGAGAGCAAATCGGAACACTTATTCCGTCTCCTCTTGATGAGCTTTTAGACGTTTTCCTTGAAGAAATTGAGCTGTCGGCTGGATTTTGGGGGCGGGCTGCTTTTGCAGCAGAGATTCGAGGAGAAGCAGTGCTGGCAGGCTCTCTCTCACCCACTGCTCCCAATGATCCCGGATTTTCCTTTTCGCTTCAGTATGCAGCTGGGTTGGGATACGGTGCAGGTAAGGAATTCGTCACAAACATCAAGTTCGTAGAACCACAACGACTGCTTGACCGCATTGCGGATCGAATGGTTCGTATCGTCCTGAGAGAGGCTGAAGCGGCGATGGAAACAGCCCGAATCTACACAACAGGATACAGCCCTAGCTCTGGCCATTACCCGTGCCCTCCTTCCGCTGGGCATACGAACATCCTTCCGTCTAGGCTTTGAACTTCTTAAAGAAAACGCTGATGAGCGCAGCACGGCAGCTCAACGCACTGTGTTCGATTCTTTTGTCCAACAAGCCCAGATTATCCTGTTTGAGGCCATTGGGGATGTAGTATTTTTACAGCTTGCGAACCTGTTTAAGCAAGCAAGTGTGCTTCAGGCAATACTCGCTAATGAGCAAAAAAGCAGCCAGGCACAAAGCCAGCTTGAGAACCTCCGTCAACTATTGTTTGAACTGTCAAAATCTAAGCCGGTAGATGGAAAGGTATGGTTAACCGGCGTGGCAGCAATAGTTGGCTCGCTTAGTCGCCTCCTTAATCTGGGTGTGCTCCCTTCTGATGCAACCAGAGATATTCGCCATGCAATGGCAATGATATGGAGCGCAGCTGTGCTTACGGATCGCGTTCTGACATGGTATGATGATCCAAAGCGAGCCATCCATGATG
>JBDSBP010000192.1:0-10839 GCA_039921525.1 Chitinophagaceae bacterium
GGCAAGCCCTGCCCCTACAAACGCCCCTAAATTTTAGTCAGGCATTGGATCATAATCCTGTTTATTGGCGGATGTTATATAAAAGGTGTGAGGTATTCGGTGCGAAGTATGAGGAAATCCACTAAAAATTTATTTTTTAAACTAAATCGTCCTCTCGTTGTAATAATTGAAAACCGATGGTTTTATCTCATCCCTCATACCTCATACCTCACGCCTCACACCTCATAACTTACTATGCATTCTGCCACACTTATTTTTCCCAACCAGCTATTTAAGGAAAACCCTTCCATTCATAAAGATCGAATTGTTTACCTGGTAGAGGAAGAATTATTTTTTAAACAATATCATTTTCACAAACAAAAGTTGATACTACACCGGGCAACGATGAAAATGTACCAACACTTTTTAGAAGACCAGCAAATAAAAGTGTATTACATTGAAGCCACGCATTCCCTTTGCGCTATAGAAAAATTAATTATATCTCTCGCTAAAAATGGCATACGGGAAATTCATTATGTTGATGTTGTAGACAACTGGCTTGAAAAAAAAATCTCGAAGGGTTGCGACAAAACTTCCATGAAGAAAATTGTTTATAAAACTCCTTCCTTCATAAATACATTGAAGGATGTAAATGCCTACTTCGATACAAAAAAAACCTATTTTCAAACAGACTTTTATATCTGGCAAAGAAAGCAACGAAATATTCTGATCATAGCTAATAATCAGCCAGAGGGCGGCAAATGGAGTTACGATGCGGAGAACCGGTTGCGATTTCCAAAAAATGAAAAGCCACCTCGTATTGATTTCCCGGCGGAAAATAATTTTGTAAAAGAAGCCAGGGCTTATGTGGAAAAACATTTCAGCAAAAATTATGGCTTGTCCGGCCACCTGGTTCAACGTGCTAAAAAAGATTTTTATCCCACTACATTTGAAGAAGCCTGCAAGTGGTTGGAGGACTTTTTATCAACGCGCTTTCAAAAATTTGGCATCTATGAAGATGCCATTGTGAGCAATGAACATTTTCTTCACCATTCGGTATTAACACCCATGCTTAATACAGGGTTATTAACTCCGCAGGAAGTAATTGAAGAAACAATAATAGCGGCTTCAAAATATAATATACCGTTAAATTCATTGGAAGGCTTTATCAGGCAGATCATTGGCTGGAGAGAATTTATCAGAATTGTTTATGAAAGAGAAGGCAGCAAACAGCGTACAAAAAATTTCTGGGATTTCCATCGAAAAATCCCTGCCAGTTTTTGGAAAGGAGAAACGGGTATTATTCCTGTTGACAATGTGATTAAAAAATTACTGGCCATTGGCTATACGCATCATATTGAACGTTTAATGGTCATGGGAAATTTCATGTTATTATGTGAATTCGACCCCGATGAAGTATATCGCTGGTTTATGGAAATGTATATCGACAGCTATGATTGGGTGATGGTGCCCAATGTTTATGGAATGACGCAGTTCGCCGATGGCGGATTGATGACCACGAAACCCTATATCAGCGGCAGCAATTATTTAATGAAAATGGGTGATTATAAAAAAGGTTCCTGGCAGGAAATCTGGGATGGACTCTTCTGGCGATTCATGTTTGTTCACAGGGATTTTTTTAGTCAAAATCCACGTCTTGGGATGTTGCTAAAAACATTTGACAAGATGCCCACGGAGAAGAAAAATAAACATCTGCAAATTGCGGAGGAGTTCCTGGATGGCCTGGATAATGGAGGAGCTTAGAACTTGATACCTGAACGCTCACACCTATTCCTTATTTTTGCCACATGCAAATCACACATACGGAAATTTACAAATTCAGCATTCCCATGCATCCCTTTACGATCGCTACGGGAACCATGCATTTTGCACAAAATATTTTTATACGAATACATACCGACGCAGGTTTTTATGGCGTTGGCGAATGCTCGGCTTTCCCGATGATTGTTGGTGAAACACAATCTACCTGTTTTGAAATGGCCAAAGATTTCGCTTCGCTCTGGAAAGGAAAAGATCCATTGTTAATAAAAGACAGGATGAGGGAACTGCATGCATTTACTGCTTTTAACGCTACCATTAAAAGCGCCTTCGATATGGCCTTGTATGATATAACTGCAAAATCCGTTGAACAGCCGTTGTACCGATTCCTGGGAGGAAATAAAAAGGAAATAGAAACTGATCTGACTATCGGTATTAGCACACCTGCGGAAATGGCCAAGACAGCTATGGAATATAAGTTGATGGGTGTGACTATGATCAAAGTAAAACTGGGAAAAGATAAAGCAGAAGATGTAGAAAGAGTGAGAAGCATACGGGAAGCGGTAGGCGAAGAAATGACCTTACGTATAGATGCTAACCAGGGATGGGATTACGAATCTGCCGTGTATGCCCTAACCGCCATGAAAACCTTTAACGTGCAGTTTTGCGAGCAACCCATGCGCCATTGGGATGATTATAAATTACCTGCATTAAAAAAGATATCTCCCGTTCCGATCATGGCTGATGAAAGTGTTTTCAATCATCATGACGCCAAACGTTTGATAGTAGCTGACGCCTGCAGTTATATAAATATAAAATTTGCCAAATCAGGTGGTATGCTCGAAGCAATAAAAATTAATGAAGTGGCTGCTACGCATGATATGCAATGTATGATGGGAGGCATGCTGGAAAGCAGGGTTGCTTTATCTGCTTTTGCTCATTTTGCCACGGCGCACGACAATATCGTATTTTACGATATGGATACTTGTATGCTCGGGCACAAAATTGATCCCGTTACCGGCGGTATCCGGTTCAATGGTTTTTTTATTGATATTCCCGATACACCCGGCATCGGAGCCGATGCAGATAACGAATTTTTAAATACCCTCGATAGAATAATAGTATAGCATAAAAATCAGGCTCCGGGTTGTCGTGCTTATCTTTACCAAAATACCTACATGGAATTAAAGGCAAAAACTGCGCAGGAATCTTTTGTGGCAATGACGGAACTGGTGCTTCCCAATGACACCAACACCTTTGGTAATCTTATGGGAGGAAGACTGATGTACTGGATGGATATTGCAGCGGCGCTGGTAGCTATAAAGCACTGTTCTACACCGGTAGTTACTGCGTCCGTTGATAATATTTCTTTCGAAGCTCCCATATTATTGGGCAACGTGGTACATATAGAAGCCAAAGTATCGCGTGCTTTTCACACATCCATGGAAGTGCATATAATTGTTTGGGGAGAAAATCCGCTTCTGCAAAAAAAGTATAAAAGCAATGAAGCTTATTTCACCATGGTAGCGGTTGGGTATGATGGTAAACCACAGCCGGTGCCTGCTATTATTCCGGAAACAGAGGATGAACAAAGGCTTTTTGATAGTGCTTTAAGAAGAAGGCAGATCAGGTTGATCCTTGGAGGTAAAATGAATCCTGAAGATGCGAAGGAGTTGAAAGCGTTGTTCTTTTGAGAAGGCTGTCAGCATTCGGCTATCAGCTGTCAGCTTTCTGAAAACAAATACTGACGTTTAGAGATTTAATTTAAACCGGAATTTGACATGTGAGACCGCCCACTAAATGGATGTTGATTTCTCAATGCGCTTTAAACCTACAATTTAATTTGCTAAAAGCCGATAGCTGACGGCCGATAGCTGACAGCCGCTCACTAAACAATCTTCGACTTCTGCGTTACCCAGTGATGCGGGCCCTTCATCATATATTCTTTGCTCTGCTCAATGGCATCCATCACTTTTTCCATGATTATTTCTGAAGGAGCGTCATAATCAATTACCAGCGGTTCTTTGAAAGTTACGGAAAGGGGGATGCCGGTCTTTTTAAATTTAAGTCCTTTTTTATCGAAGGCGCGCCAGAATCCTCCAATTACAACCGGGATAACAATGGGACGGTTGATCTTTACAATATGCGCGGTTCCTTTTCTTCCCGGGGCAAAAGGTTTGGTAGTTCCCTGCGGAAAAGTAATCACCCAATTCTTTTCTAATGCCCGATGAATTTTACGTGTGTCTGAAGGGTCCAATCCTTTTCTAACCTCCATGCCGTTTTCCTTCCAGGTTCGTTTTACCGTAAGTGCGCCTGCCAGCGTAAACAAACGACTGATCCAGCTTCCACGCATCGTTTCTTCGGCGGCTACATAAAAAACACGTGTAAAAGGATTCAATAAATAATATGGGATGCCCAACCTGTTTACTTTACCCCATTTTACGGCAGCAAAAATATGAAGGAAGGTTATAACATCTGCAAAATAGGTTTGGTGATTACTTACAAATAAAACATTTGTTTTTGGCAGATCACGCAGATGCTCAGTTCCTTTTATATGTAATCGATTTACAATAGCAAGACCCGGGTAAGAAAAAACCCCCACGGCAGCATAAATAAATTTTCGAACCAGTTGTATGTTTTTCAATCGTTCGCTAAAAGAACCCATCAATTAAAAATTTAGGCTGAAAAATCAGTTATCGAAACTACATTAATTTCACCACATTTGATACTTAGTTGAAAGCATCATCCTTATCTTTGCCGCCATCTAAAACAATACCGTGCTGAACACCGTTATTTTCGATATGGATGGATTACTGATCGACTCCGAACCGCATTGGCAACAGGCGGGCATGGAAGCACTTGAACAATTCGGCATCGAACTTACTTTGGACCAATATCGAACCTCTACAGGTTTGAGAACGCCTGAGTGGTTAGAATACTGGTTTAATCATTTTAATATTGATAATAAACATTCTATATCAACTATAAAACGAATCGAAGATAAGGCGATTGAGCTGATACAAAAAAATGGAATTCCCTTTCCCGGTACGAATTACATTCTGCATTTTTTTAAAGAAAGAAATTTCAAGATCGGCCTTGCCACTTCTTCCCCGTTGCAATTGATTGAAGTAGTTGTAGAAAAATTAGGTATAAGAAATTTATTTGATACGTTCTCTTCTGCCGAAGGATTGCCCCTTGGTAAACCTCATCCACAGGTTTATATTAACTGCGCGGCGCAGATGGACGTCTCGCCTCTTGAATGTATCTGTTTTGAAGATTCATTCAACGGTATAAGATCCGCAAAAGCATCCCGCATGTATTGTGTTGCCGTCCCTGAACCCATACAGTTCGACCATAAAAAATGGGGCGCTGCCGATATAAAAATAGCTGAGCTGATGGATTTTAATGAATCACATCTTGATCAGCTCGGGTGGAGTTGATCGAGAAATCGGCTATTGGCTATCAGCTTTCAGCTATCGGCTATCAGCTATCGGCTATCGGCCTTCGGCTATCGGCCTTCGGCTTTTAGGAATGAATTTTTCGTCACTGTCTGTCATTAACCTCGAAGACAGCACCATGGGTTTAGCTGATAGCTGATAGCCGATTGCCGATTGCTGATAGCTGATAGCTGATAGCCGATTGCTGATAGCCGATAGCCGATTGCCGATAGCCAATGCCTAAAAAGGCTTCAACTCGTATTTCCCCTTATACCTTTCATACAATTGCTTCTGTTTGTTATTAAGGTCAACTATCCTTCCCTGGATAAGGGCCAGGATTACAATGCTACTTTTCATATCGAGGATGTCACCTTCACTTATTACAATGTTGGCATCCTTTCCGGCTTCCAGGGAACCGGTTCTGTCATCTACTCCTAAAATTTTTGCAGCATTCAGGGTAATTGCCTGTAGTGCCCCTTCTTTTCCTAACCCATAAGCAGCTGCTGTGCCGGCATTAAATGCGAGGTTTCTATACCTTGTCTCGCCGTTATTATCGTTCAGGGCAAATAATACTCCGGCCTTTTGTAACATGGCTGGTGTTTTATAGGGCTGATCCACATCATCATCTTCCGTAACAGGCAGACTATGTTCGTCCTGAAGTACAACAGCGATATTATTCTGTTTCAACAAAGTTGCAATCTGCCAGCTTTCACTACCGCCAACTATCACCACATCAAACCCGAATTCTTTTACAAAATCAATGGCTACCAGCATCTGCTTTACCTGGTCGCAGTGAACAAACAATTTTTGCTTTTTATCAAATAACGATTTTAAAGCCTGGTATTTCAGGTTGGTTTCTTTGTGAACGGGTTCATCTATGTAGGCTTTTGCCTGCCGGAAAAAATCCTTTATCTTTTCAATACGCTCCATCCCCAGCTTCAGCGGATCAACCGGGGCCGTTGCGTCTGATCTGGGAAAACCTCCACCACCACGGCGTGTAGGGCGACTGATCAGAGTCGGCATATCCAGGTGGATGGCGTTATCCATTTTATAAGCGGCATCTTCCCAGTTCCAGGCATCCAGTTGTACTATGGTTGATGATCCTGAAATGGTTCCTCCTTCAGGTGTTACACCTGCCAGCAAAATACCCTGTGCCTTCAGCGTATTAATGAACTTTGAATCGGTGTTATAAGCTACGATAGAGCGAACGCTGGGATTAAACTCTCCTATTTCCTGGTAATCGTTAGAACCTCTTACACCACTTCCGATTTCCTTCAAACCAAGATCGGTTACAGAAAGGATCAATCCCGGGTAAACCTGCTTGCCTTTAGCCTCGATGATTTGTGCTCCCGCTGTTATGGCAGTTCCGTTTTCTTTCACTGAAATAATCTTTCCATCATTTATTTCAATGGTACCGTTTGTAATCACCTGTCCATTACCGATATGAATGGTTCCGTTGATAATAAATATAGGCCTGGTTTCCTTTTTGGCAGGATAAACATCATCCTGCGCCAAAATATTACCGGCCACCAGGATTAAAAGATTTATTCCAAAAAATATTATTTTCATTTCAGGTCTTTTTACTTGTTATCATTTACATCATACATTTCAACGGTAGTCAGGCCTTCGTGTTGCTCATGATCACCGCAGCTTAGCAATACCTGCATACTAGGAATGGGTGGCTGCACTGTTGCGCCGCCTCTTTTTTCACCCAGCATCTTTTGCACCAGGCGGTTACGCTCTGCTGCAATTTGACGACGCAATTCCAAATCATGTTCCTTGTCGAAATAAATGATACCATCCACAATGGTCTGTTCGGGTTTCGCATATATGCTTAAGGGATTATCGCTCCAAACCACTACGTCTGCATCCTTGCCGGTTTTGATACTGCCTACACGATCACTAACATGTAAGGCTTTAGCGGGATTTATCGTTACCATTTCCCAGGCATCGTCTTCCGATAATCCACCATACTTTACCCCTTTTGCCGCTTCCTGGTTAAGGCGACGCGCCATTTCAGCATCATCCGAATTAATACATACATTTAATCCTACCTGGTGCATTAAAGCTGCATTATATGGAATGGCATCCTGCACTTCCATTTTATAGGCCCACCAGTCAGAAAAGGTGGAAACATTGGCCCCGTGCGCCTTCAACTTGTCAGCAACCTTATAACCTTCCAGTATATGCGTAAAAGTATTTACGCGGAAATCAAATTTTTCTGCTACGCGCATCAGCATGGTAATTTCACTCTGAACATACGAGTGAGCGGTGATAAATCTTTTCTTGTTTAATATTTCTAACAGCGCGTCCAGTTCCAGGTCCCGTCTCACAATGGTAGCAACGGCTCCTTTCTTTTTGTTGGCTACAGCAGCGTCATTCAACGCTTTTTCGTAATCTTTGGCTCTTTGAAAAGCATCCATCAAAACCTGCTCAACACCCATGCGTGTATCCGGGAAACGATTATTGCCTGCGGCTGTGGTGCGTTTTACGTTTTCACCCAGGGCAAATTTTATAAAAGGATCAGCGTTTTTAAATTTAAGGTCTTCGTCGCTTACACCCCACCGTAACTTGATCAGTTGTGTCTGTCCGCCAATTGTATTTGCGGAGCCATGCAGGATATGGGACGAAGTAACGCCACCGCTTAACTGCCGGTATATATTTACATCCTCAGGGTTCAGGTTATCGGCAATCCTTACTTCCGAACTTACTGATTGTCCGCCTTCATTGATAGATGCCGCCGCAATATGAGAATGTTCATCGATAATGCCGGCAGTAATATATTTACCGGTTCCGTCAATAATGGTAGCTGAACCATCTGTGATATTTTTTCCTACCTGGGCAATCTTGCCATTCTTTAACAGCAGATCTGTATTTTCTAATCGGCCTTCTTTTTCACCTGTCCATACAGTGGCATTTTTTATAAGCAGGGTTTTCTGTGTCGGCAATGAATCCCAACCATATCCATCAAACGGGTATTTCACCTTTCCTATTTGGACCGGCGGTTTGCGTCGCGCGCTATCCTTTGTGGTTAAAGATTTAACCCACACGGCAACCCACTGAATTTTAGCGCCCGAAGAATCGTCACCATTCCCCTGCCAGATGGTGCCATTATTTGCACCGCTTAAACGTATAAAAGCGCTGCTGCCGCCGACTCCTGCTGCCCTGGGACCTGTGCCCAGTATAGTTGAACGGCTAGAATCAGATGGAGCGACCCCAAAACCTGGTGCCTTTTTTACAATCGGGTTATTTGAAAAGCTTAGTTTTATGAGACCTGCATCGTAATTAAACCGGGTGGTTAACGTATCCTTAGTAATAACCGAGCCAGCAGTGGAACTTTTAACCTGTAAAGAGTATGTAATAGAAGCGCCATTGCCAGAAATGATGGTTAAATTATATATGCCTTTTATATCGGTCCAGTCATCTTCCCTTATAATATATTTAATACCCTGAACCCAGTTTTGAAGAACGAGGGTATTCTCATTAAAAATGGGCCCGGTAGAGATCAAAAAATTAGCGAGCTTTCCAACTTCCAGGCTGCCGACTTTATCGTAGATTCCCATTAAGGTAGCCGGTGCTTTGGTTAATGCGTCGAAGGCCCTGGCTTCGGTTAATCCATAATCGAAAGCCTTGCGCAGGTTGGCGGTAAACTGTTTCACTTCCCTTAAATACGCAGCAGATAAACAAAAAGGAATATTGGCCTTTTCCAAAGCCGCGGGATTGGAAGGTGCCATCTCCCAATTTTTCATATCACCCAATGAAATAAAACGCGCATCATTCGGATCTTCCACATCAATTGCTTCAGGATAATTGAGCGACAAAATATAGGTAGCTCTGGTGGCAGCTATTTCTTTGATGCGCTGGTATTCATTTCCTCCGCCTTTTATGATGTATTGAACTCCAAATTCATCACCGATACGGTCTGCGCGGATATCGTTCCATTTATCTCCCGCATCAAAAACCTGTGGCAGACTTTGATTGGCCGTCCATGCCTGCAGGCTGACATTAGTTCCTTCGCCCACCGGTTTAGTTTTATACCATTCAGCGTCAAGGAATGTCTGGCGCAATAAAGCTATCACCCCCATCAACGATCCGGGATAGCTCTGAGTAGAAGTGCCTTTACTTAGGGAGTAATTAGCAGAAGCCTTTTCTTTTAGCATCACCAGATTCTCCTTTTCATCTGCCAGGGTAACCGCCACGCCGGTACCTCTTGCAATACCATCCTTCAAATGGCTTACCACCGTTCCAAAGCCTGCTTCGCGGTATGATTTTGCTTTTGCATTGTCTGCCGCAAAAATTTTATAAGCATCCGTTTCTGGTTTGATAGACTGGTTCCAGTTATAGGCGCCTTTTGTAGCACTGTTAAATTGTGAAGGCCCCCTGAAATCAAACGGAGGAGTGGCGCGGGAGGGAAATGATACTCCGTAATCGCTGAAAATATCGATAAATGAAGGATAAATATATTTATCCTTACAATTAATCACAACGGCATCCTTCGGTAAGGACACGTTAGTACCTGCATCAATGATTTTTCCTTTCCTGATAACGAGGGTAGCGTCAGTTAGCGTGGTTTGTGCATCCTTTACAATAGTGGCGTGTGTAAAAGCGTAACAGTCTTCTTTAGGTTCTGTTACCCCGTTCACTGGAAATGTAACCTGTGTAAATCCTTGACCATTAATAAAGAAAATCGCAGCAAGGAAAAATGCAAATCCTTTTCCCGAAAGAAATGAGGTAAGCTTTTTCATTGTTTTTATCTGTTTAAATTTTTGACATAGTTACGCTTGATTAATCATATAATATAGATGAAATGACTAATTTTATTTTTACTCACATATATTTTATCAGACTAAAGTATGAATATAGCCCACTTGATTGACCATACCCTGTTACGGCAAACCAGTACTTCCCCAGAAATTGAAAAATTATGTAGGGAAGCCGCAAAATATGGCTTTGCTGCGGTTTGTGTTCCGCCTCCTTTTGTAAAAAGAGTAAAAATTATCCTGGCACCTGTAGAAGTAAAAATCGCCACTGTTATAGGTTTCCCATTTGGGTATTCTGCTACTGAAGCTAAACTCGCCGAAACAGTACTTGCCCTGGTAGATGGCGCGGATGAACTGGATATGGTAATAAACCTGGTAGCGTTGGGGATGGATGATTGGGATTACCTGCAGAAAGAAGTAAAGTTATTGGCCGAGGTAGTGCATAAGAAAGGCAAACTGCTTAAAGTGATAATTGAAAGCGGCATTTTAACCGATGAAGAAATTATAAAATGCTGTAACACCATTGGAAAATCCGGTATAGATTTCATGAAAACCTCCACTGGCTATGCCGAAAAGGGTGCAAGTATTAAAGCGGTATTACTCATGCGAAAGCATCTACCTCCGGAAGTAAGGATTAAGGCTTCAGGCGGTATCCGTGATTATGCCTTTGCCACGGCACTGGTGGAAGCCGGTGCCGACAGGTTGGGGTGCAGCGCCAGTGTAGCAATCGTTAAAGACAGTTTTTAATTATAATACCCGGCTTTGCTGATATCTTTTATAACTACTGCCAATAACCTGAGTAATGATCAAGGGGCTGCCTAAAATTTAGCGGCGTTTGTAGGGGCGGGGCTTGCCCCCGCCCTGACTGCATACGAAACTGTCCT
>JBDSBP010000193.1:0-4163 GCA_039921525.1 Chitinophagaceae bacterium
AATTTGAAATTGAACTGGAAGGAGAAAAAGCTTACCTTTCGTACCGGTATTACAAAAATGATATTGCATTTATGCATACTCTTGTACCCGATGCCTTAGAGGGAAGAGGTATTGCTGGCTCTTTGGCCAGGGAGGCATTTCTTTTTGCAGAACAGCATAAAAAACTGGTTATGGTGTACTGCCCTTTTGTTGCGGGATTTATTAAAAAACATACCGAATACAAAAAACAGCTTGACTCGGAATATCACAAGGGATAATGTTGCGACGCTCCACAAGAGCTAACCTATAAGGTTTGAACTTCAGGATCTTTGTCCTAAAAAAGAAACCTTATAGGTTTAATTCCTGCAGGCACTGACCAAACTTAAGCTACCAGCAGAGGTGCTCGATTCAAGATTTTGTAAGAACAGGTTTCAGTCATCCTACATTATTTATTTATGATAAAAGAACTCAGTTTCATCTTTACTTTTTTCATCTTTTCAATAACCAGTTCTGCTTTGGCTCAAAAAGCAAAGCCTAACATCATCATTATCCTGGCTGATGACATGGGCTATTCAGATATAGGCTGTTTCGGATCAGAGATCCAGACTCCCAACCTGGATGCTATGGCAAAAGGAGGATTACGAATGACCCAATTTTATAACGCCTCCCGTTGTTGCCCTACCAGGGCTTCTCTGCTCACGGGTCTTTACCAACATCAGGCAGGTGTAGGCGATATGGTTAACACGAGAACCCAGCCGGCTTACCAGGGATACCTGAACCATCACTGCGTTACGATTGCAGAAGCGCTTAGAGATGGCGGTTATAACACCCTGATGGCAGGGAAATGGCATGTGGGCACCACACCAGACAAATGGCCGCGTAAACGTGGCTTTAACCGGTATTTTGGTTTAATAGACGGAGCCAGCAGTTATTTTTCAACCAAACCCTACAGGCCAAACCAGAAACTCACCATCGCACTTGATGATAATGAATTTACTACCGGCCCCGGTTTCTATGCTACCAATGCCTACACCGATTATTCTATAAAGTTTATTGACGACAATAAAACGACCAATAAGCCTTTCTTCCTTTACCTCGCTTTTACAGCTCCGCACTGGCCGTTACATGCTTTACCAGCAGACATCGCGAAATACAAAGGAAAATATAATAAGGGCTGGGATGTATTGCGGGAAGAAAGGTTGAAACGTATGCAACAATCCGGCGTACTTGATAAGGAAACCAAACTCTCTCCGCGTAATGAAAAAGTGATAGCATGGTCAGAAACCACTGCGGAAGAGAAATTAAAATGGAGTGATAAAATGGCGGTATATGCGGCTATGGTTGACCGCTTGGATCAGAATGTGGGCAGGGTACTAAAAAAATTAAAGGAAACAGGCGATGAAAAAAATACTATTATCCTTTTCCTTTCCGACAATGGTGCCAGTAATGAAAGTATCAGTGGCACGGGTTTCACCCCTGAAATGATAGCCGCCAATAAAAACCCTCCTGGTGACGCTCATTCATTTTCTGCATACGAATGGCAGGGAGCCAATCTTAGTAATACGCCATTTAGAATGTGTAAAAAATATGAATATGAAGGCGGAACCGCAGCTCCGTTTATCGCTTACTATCCTGGCGTAATTAAGCCCAACATAATTGACAAACAACCGGCACATATTATTGATATCATGTCAACCTGCCTTGACCTGGCAGGAATTAATTATCCATCTACTTACAAAGGTAACACGATCACCGCTTCTGAAGGTATAAGCCTGCTGCCGCTTTTCAAAGGAGATAACTGGAACCAGCATAAGGCGTTGTATTTTGAACATGAAGGTAACCGCGCTGTGAGACAGGGCGATTGGAAACTTGTTTCGGAATACCCGGCGAATACCTGGCAGTTATATAATATAAAGACAGATCGTACAGAATTGAATGACCTGAGCGCCAGCCAACCTCAAAAGGTTGCTGAATTGAAAACGTTGTATGAAGAATGGACTAAAAGGGCGGGTGTCATTCCCTTTGAGGAGCTGGATAAGAAGGCTAACAAGGCGGAGTGATGAATTTTAAAATTGTTAATGATAAAAAAATCAAAAGTTGATAGCTATAATTTGAAAACTATGTTTAATAAACGAAACATTTGCATTGGTATTAAATCGACTCAGCGGTACTGGCTACTCTCCCTGGTATGGTTACTTCTGTCTTCATTCAATCTATTAAAGCGGCAGTCGAATAAACCCACGCTCTTTGCAATTGGTGATTATGCAAGAGGATCTAAGGCCGGCATTCATTTTAAAAGAAGTAACAAACGCCCGCTTCCAGCGAATGAAAGTACATCATGCACCCGTAAGCGCTGCTTTCTCGCTGATCAACGAAAACAATTTTAGTATTACGGAAAGCTCGCCAGTGTCGGATAGCAAATTTACGGGTAGAATCAATAAGGAAATTAAATAAAAATTCATACTACAAAAACACATCCTTAACAAGTTTTTTATTTGTTGGACTTGCATTATTCACTAGCAAGGGGCAATTTTTCATTTGTTGTACCACTAGAGGATAGATAGAAATCTTCTTTAATTTTCTTGCCAAATAAATTATTGAAAAAAAGTTTTAGTTTGTATTTTCTTTTTGGAAAAACCAGCACATATCCTTCATCCAAATAAGATTTAAGAATAACATGCGACCTGCCGTAACATTCGTAAATAAAATTTATATTCCTATCGGCAACAGGAAGCGCATCTACAGGAACGTTCCCATTTGCAAAAGGCCCTTCCTCATAAATTCGCAGGTCATCGATGACTAAGACGTCCTTAAATTTCCTTATGCGTTGATGAATTAATTCGATTTCATTTATCAGCGGTAATCGTAAAGTTTCATTCCCGCCAGCATCATAGTCAGTCATCCCCGCGTCGGCCCCGGGGAAATGCGCATCCAGCCAAAATATACAATTTCCATCGAGGTGGGGTAAATTATTAGTAAGAGCGGAAACACTGTCATCTTCAATAATCTCAACCTTGCTATAAGAAATAAATTTTCTTTTTGCTTCATCCGCAATCTCATGAATAATTTCTACGGAAGTTATTTTTTTAAACGGAGATAGTAAGGCATACTCCACCCCATCCCCCATGAACGTTCCCGTTTCAAAAAAATGGGGAGTTTTATATTCCTGAATTATCCTGCTTAAATCAAACGTCCATATTGAACCCATAAAAATATTTAACCGTTAATTAATGAAGTGCGAGGTAAGAGGTGTGAGGTGTGAGTATCAGCAAATCAGATATCGGCTTAACGGATTCTTCAAACTCATGCCTTTTATATAACAACCAAGTTATCAAATTGGTGTCATAATCCAAATAGTTTTATATCATTCATCAGGTTTCGGTTAGGGTGCGGGCAAGCCCCGCTCCAACAGTACCTCATACCTGATACCTCACACTTTTATATAACACAAATTTGCCCATTGAAAATTAGTGAATTACAAATTTTAAAGTTATTAAATTGGCGATGTCGGCCCAAACTGGTTTAAGCAGCTGATAGCTGTTAACTGATGGCTGACGGCTTTACTCATACCTCACACCTCACACCTTTTATATAACATCCGCCAATAAACAGAATTATATCAATGCCTGACTAAAATATAGGGCCTTTGTAGGGGCAGGGCTTGCCCCCTCCCTGACTGCATACGAAACTGACAGTATATTTATGGGAGACGTCGACAAAATACCACATGTACCCGGTGTAACAGGGCGGGGGCAAGCCCTGCCCCTAAAAACGCCGCTACCTTTAATTTGCCTGTTTCCCTTAATACTATGCTTGACCCAAATTTCAAATACGCGTACTCTTAATTTAGCCCATATGACATTCGAAGAATTCAACAACACCCTGTCGTCGTCAACACCCCCTGTTGATTTGTCCGTTTATCTTAAAGTTTTATGGTTTGATGGAAAGAATGACTGGGAAAAGGCCCATGAAATTGCGCAGGATATAACTGATAAAAACGGATCATGGTTGCATGCTTACCTGCACCGGAAAGAAGGAGACATTGCAAATGCAGGATATTGGTACCGGAAAGCTGGAAAGCCATTGCCCCCATATCCCCTGGCACAGGAATGGAAAGAGATAGTAAATGATTTTCTTTGATTTAAATAGTATGGCCGCCGGCGCTACCTAACAATATACTGGTT
>JBDSBP010000194.1:0-18370 GCA_039921525.1 Chitinophagaceae bacterium
TAAAAGGTTTTGTGATATCATTTTTTATAGTGATAATGTTGATCACTCCGGCAATCGCATCAGAACCATATAGCGTTGATTGAGCCCCCCGACAGATTTCAACACGTTGTACATCATTAATGGATACGAGGTTTATATCAAATTCATTACCTATAAGAGACGGGTCATTTACAGGAATTCCGTCCATCAATATTAATGTTCGTCCGGTTGCTGCTCCGCGCATGAAAATGGTTTGATTAGTGCCCGGACTATTCAACGCACCGTTAATAACCAGGCCCGCCTGTTGATTTAATACCTGGCCTAAGGTTCTGCCGTTATTACTTTCCAGCTCCTGCCTGGTGATAACCGTAATTACTTTTCCAGTTAAGCTTTGTTTGATAGGAGTTTTGGTTGCGGTAACTACAACCTCGTCTAATAGTTTGGTTTTGGTGCTGTCCTGTGCCAGCAACGAACTACTGCAGAGTAGCAAAACTGCAGTCATTGTAAATTGTATCTTGCTCATTCTGAGTTCTTTTTGTTTTCTTGTTTTGAAAACAAGAGTTAATGAATGAGCCTTCGGAAAAAATGAAAATTAGAGTGAAATATAAATAGCCGGATAGAGCGCTTTACATTCCCTGCTTTTCACCCGAAAGCTTTGAATGATATCCCGGTTTCACGGGGTCGTATCTGGCAGGTCTTCTGGCTTACTCTTGTTCAACACCTTCCCATCCGGTTACGGACAGTGGTATGCAGGTTGAACATTTTTTAACGTTAATACTCACGTTAAGAGCTTACAGCTACGGGGATAGCTCCGGAATTAAACCGGATTCCCTTTTAAGGCCGGAATATCCGGCCACCAATTACAAGCGCAAATGTAGCAGAGTTGAATCGACTTACAAAGTTTTTTACCGTGGTCTGTATTACAAGAACTGTAACCCAATTCCCGCCTGGTAATTAACCCCAGGCGCTGCATTATAAAAACGATTCACAGCTGCATTAATATCATTCCCCAGACTATACGTTTGATTGAAAAGATTATCACCACTAACAAAAACATCGGCCTTAACATGTTTGCCAATGGATACTTTGTAACCGGTTTTAAAACCGAGCAAATTATAAGAAGAAGCAAATTCTGAATTGGCATCGTTTAAAGCAATCCTGTCGCTATAAAAATAATTGATGCCGGCATACCAGCCGGGTTTCGTTACGAAATCTATTCCTGTAGCTACAGTATGAGGTGCTATGCCTGGTATCTGTTTGCCAGAGAAATCGGTGGCAACCTGTTTAAAGTCCTTATATCGAAAATGTTGATAGGTATGACTGAACCAAATAGTACATTGAGATATAAATCGTTCTTCATTTCTGCCGATCTGGTAATTCAAAGCCGTTTCTATTCCCTGCTGTTTCGTATTACCGGCATTTGTAAAATAATCGGCGCCGCTGGCATCGCGTCTTGCGGTAATGGAATTTTGCAGCCTGAAGTAAAAAGCGTTTATGTCAACTGATAAATGTTTGAAGAAACTGCCCCGGAATCCGAGTTCATAATTTATCCCATGTTCTGCTTGCAGATCCGTATTTATTACACTGGTGGAAGGCAATAACTCCGATATGGTTGGCGGCGAAAACCCTTTTGACACCAAGCCATAAACGGACAACCGTGCGTTGATTTTCTTTAATAACGATACACGAGGAGCTAATTCGTTATCGTAATTCGTTTTATATACAAATGACGGAACCAAAGAAAGCCGCTGGAATGTTATATTGGATTTATTACTACTGACTCCTGCCGTTACAATCCAACCCCTTGGCAACGTAATATCGGTTTGTAAGAAAACACCCAGTTGTTTATTATTAACCTCGTCATCTGTTTGTATGGAATCAACCACCCCCAGTTTATTTTTATATACTTTATTAGTGGAATAGCCCTGCTGGAATTCAGCGCCTGCAAGCACTTTTAGTGTGGTTTCGTTAGAGCTAATCGAATAACTAAAAGTAGTTCTGCCACCGAAATTAGGTTCCAGCCTGCGTTCATAATTGCGGATAGTTGGGTTTTGTACCTGCGAAAAAGCACCATAGACGGAAGTGATGTTTCGCCAGTGCGAATTAAAATTATACTGCTGGTTAATGCCCGCCCAGAAAGTTTTCTGGGTTATAGCCGCCATGTTCTGCTGTGCACTGGGAAAGCCTCCGCCCGCAGGACGGGCCGCTTTCGGATTTACCAGGTATTGCGGTTTCGTTAAAGCTCCCGGCGTTTGATAATACACGTCTCCATATAAAACATGCGTTGAAATGGTTTGTTTTTCATTAGCCTTGATCCTGGTATCCCAGGTTACAACATCCCTTCTCATCGCAGACTGATCCCGGTAACCATTACTTGTTTGATGCGTGTATGAAACCATGTTACGAAACGATTCATTTCCGCCAATAGCAGATACGTTTATATTCTGTGCACCATAACTGCCTCCTGAATAGTTTAATGAAACTTTATTGGCGGTTTCATCAGGAAAACTATTAATAAGCATAACCCCGCCTGTGCCTGCTCCATATAAACTGCTGCCCGGACCTTTTAATATTTCAACCGAGGAAAAATTATAAAGAGATAACTGGTTTAGATAAGTATTGCCTCCCGGATCCGTAAAAGGGATGTCGTTCCAATAAATTTTTACATTACGAACGCCAAAGGGTGAACGCAATGAACTACCCCTGATGTTTAACCGGTAACTTCCAGGCGAGCGTTCTTCCATCCGCACACCTGGTGAAGCATTCACTGCCGGCAAAAAAGAAGCCACACCATATCTTTGAAGCTGCTGCTGGTTAATCACGTTTACCGCCGCGCCAACATCTTTTAACCGCCGGTTCTGATCATAGCCTCTCACAATAACTTCCTGCAGCAAATTAGCCTGTACAGTGTCAACAGTTGTTTCCGTCTGGGCCAGTATCCTCGTGAAGGAAAAACAGGCAATAATAAAAAGGTACTTCTTCATATTCAATTGTAATATCAACACAAATGTAAACCCAATATTTTTTATCTTTCCATTTATGAATGCACCCAAGCTTAACCTGTTCGCATTAACCATGATTGTTATCGGGCTTGTAATAGGCATGGGTGTTTTTCGTACCGCCTCAGATGCGGCCCAGGCCTCCATTACCCCGTTCGTTTATTTCGCCAGCTGGATAATTGGTGGACTGATCGCTTTATGCGGCGCTTTAACCTATGCCGAAATAGGATCAAGATTTCCGGTCACGGGTGGATATTATAAAATATTTGCTGAATGTTACCATCCATCCATAGCTTTCGCCATTAACTGTATCATACTTATTTCCAATGCTGCTTCTTTAGCAGGCGTGGCATTAATTGGAAGTGAATACATTTCGCAGGTTATCTTTTCCACCCCGCCTTCTGACTTTTCAAAAGCGCTGATCGCCATAGCATCAATCATATTATTTTACGGAGTAAACCTGGCCGGCCTTCGAATGAGTTCCAAAACACAAAACGTATTAATGATCATTAAAATCAGTATGATCATTGTTTTAATACTTGCCTTATTCTATCCGGCACATTATAACAGGGAAGCGCACTCTGTTGCTTCCCAGGCATCATATAGCTGGATGGACTATATCAAATCTTTTGGGCTTGCCTTAATATCAGTGTCATTCACCTATGGCGGTTACCAGCAGACCATTAATTTTGGCGATGAAATAAATAATCCACGTAAAACTATTCCCAAAGGAATATTCATTGGCATTATAGCCATTATTTTATTATACCTGTTGGTGCAGGTGTCATATTATAACATCATAGGCTTTGAACAACTAAAAACCACGCCTGGCATAGCTGCTGTAGTGGCTGAAAAAGTGTTTGGAACTACCGGAAAATATATTTTTACCGTATTATTATTTCTGGCAGTACTTGCTTATGTAAATGTTTTATTGCTAAGTAATCCCCGCGTAATGTATGCCATGAGTAAAGATGGTATCTTGCCAGCCGCATTTAAGAAAAAAAATGTGGAGAAGGATGTATTAACCGTTAGTCTGTCGGTATTTACATTGATATGTGTGATAGTTTTGTTTTTTGCAAATACTTTTGATAAAATTCTCGGCTTTACTATTTTTCTTGACTCAATAGGTATGGCAACATCGGCGGCAACGATATTTATTTTAAGAAAACGTACCAAACATCTGAATAACACAGGAATTTATATGATGAAACTTTTTCCTCTTATGCCTTTGATTTTTATTGCCGCTTATATGTTTGTAGGCATTAGTATAATGATTAATACCCCGCAACTGGCCTTAACCGGTTTAGGAGTGTTTGGCGCTTTTCTCGTCATATATTTTATCACAGTAAAATTTCGAATTAGTCGACAATGATAATCACTTACACGAAAATTTATATATTATTAGTAATCTTCTTAAGCTGATAGCTGATAGCTGAAAGCTGATAGCCGGTAACGCATACTCTAGAAAATACACACAACATGGACATTTCGTTTATTTTAAATGAATTGGGTGAAGAAAGGGAGAATTATTTTAATGCCGTAGCTCCCCCTATTTTTCAAACAAGCAACTTTGCTTTTCAAAAGGTAGATGACCTGCGAAAAGCGTTTGAAGATGAAATGTCGGGTTACTTATACAGCCGCGGTATTAACCCAACAGTAGACATACTCAGGAAAAAATTGGCGGCTTTGGATAACGCAGAAGACTGCCTCGTTTTTAACAGCGGCGCGGCTGCCATCTTTTCATCGGTACTTGCCAGCGTTAAATCGGGCGATCATATTGTTTCAGTAAACAGACCGTATACCTGGGCACAGAAGATGTTTGATGCCATTTTACCCAGGTTCGGTGTAACCACTACTTATATCGATGGTACAAAAATCGAAAATTTTGAACGCGCCATCCTTCCTACCACTGCCTTAATTTACCTGGAATCTCCCAACTCCTGGGATTTTGCGTTGCAGGACCTGCAGGCCGTAGCGGAATTGGCTAAGGCGGAAGGTATCATAACTATCTGCGATAATAGTTATTGCACGCCCCTCTACCAGAAGCCAATTGTGGAAGGCATTGACATGGCACTGCAATCCGCTACAAAATATATAAGTGGTCATAGCGATACGGTTGCCGGGGTATTAACCGGTTCTAAAAGCATGATAAAAAAAATATTTAATAGCGAATATTTAAATATTGGCAGTGGCATTCAGCCATTTAATGCCTGGTTACTGATACGTGGGTTAAGAACATTACCGCTAAGACTGGAAAGGATAACCAACACCACCGGGAAAATTGTGGACTATCTCAAACAACACCCGCTTATTGAAAAAGTAATAGTTCCGTTTGATGAAAGTTTCCCGCAATATGAGCTGGCAAAACGCCAAATGAAGGGTGCCTGCGGACTGCTGAGTTTTATTATGAACGTGCAAAAAATGGATCAGATCATAACCTTCTGCGAATCACTGAACCATATATTAATGGCAGTTAGCTGGGGCGGGTATGAAAGCCTCATCATACCAAAATGCGCTTCTGTTAAACCCAATGATTTTGATCCTGCTGATCCAGATCATCGGATGCTACGATTATATGTTGGGTTGGAAGAGGCAGATTATCTTATTTCCGATCTCGAAAAAGCATTTAATAAAATATGATAACTTTATCAAAGGTTTGCAATTCTTTGCATAGGAACTGTTTTGAAATTCTTATTTTTAGCATTAATTAACCAAAATCCTTTTGGCAAAGCGATTGCTTATTTTCAATTTCTTAGTATGAATAAAAAGATTTTATTCGTTTTTATAGCAGCATTATTGGTTGCAAACCCTTTATTCAGTCAAAAAGTATGGAATTTAACCAGGGCTGTTGAATATGCGATAGCAAACAATATCACCGTAAAGCAGGCAAATATATCTTCCTTGCAGGCCGAACTGGATTTTAGATTGAATAGATCAGGGATTTATCCAACTGCCAGTTTCAGCAACCGGTGGAATATGAGTTTTGGACGTCGGGAAAATCCCACAACCGGCATTTTCGAAAATACGAATGCCCTAAATTCCACGTTTAGCTTCTCTTCCGGTATTAATATTTTTAATTTTTATGCCCAACGAAATGCCACGGCTGCATCTAAATACACTTTAGCAGCCGTTCAGGCCACCGAAGAAAAGGCGAAAAATGATATAGCCCTTCGGGTGGCAAATGCCTATTTGCTGGTTTTACAATCAAAAGAGCAGGTGCGAATCAGTGAATTACAGATCAAACTATCGCGCGAACAACTAGATGTAACGCGTAAAAGAGTGGAAGCTGGTTCATTACCTGAATTAAATGCTGCTGAAATAGAAGCACAGTTAGCCAGTGACAGTGCCAACCTGGTGACTGCATCTTCTAATGAGCAACTTCAATTATTGCAATTTAAAGCTATCCTGAACCTGGATGCCGCCGTACCCTTCGATCTTGAGACGCCCGATCTGGATAAAATTCCAATGGAATCATTGGCCGATATGCAGCCCGAAATGGTGTATAAATTGGCGCTTTCCAGTCTTCCCCAGCAACGTATTAATGACTTTAATTTAAAAGCGGCCGAAAAAAACCGTCTAGCCGCAAGGGGAGCCATGTATCCCTCTTTAGGGGGATTTCTGGGTTTGTCTTCGAATTTTTATGCCCCTTTACAATCAACTGTACCGGGGAGCACGGCGTCAGGAGAACAGGAAACCGGCTTATTTGTAAGGAATGGAACAAATGTACTACCCGTTTTCTCTCCTACATTTTCTGGTAAAACAGTGAACAGGCGATTCGGCCAGATATGGAACGGATTCGGCGGTCAATTAAACCAGCAATTCGGGCAATTTGTTGGAATAGGTATAGACGTACCCTTGTTCAACGGACACCAGGCCAGAACCCAATGGGAAAGAGCTAAATTGAATGTGAAAAATGTTCAACTGCAAAGCGAACTCGACAACCAGACCCTAAAACAGGATATCTATACCGCATATAATAATGCCCTGGCCGCTTTGCAAAAACATAGCGCAAACTGGAAGGCAGTGGAAACAGCACAACGTTCATACGATCTTAGCAAAAAAAGATACGATGTAAACCTGTTGTCCTCTTTTGAGTTAATTTCAAACCAAAACAACCTTTTCACGGCACAGATAAACCTGTTATTGGCCCGGTACGATTATGTTTTTAAAATGAAGCTGTTAGAATTTTATAAAGGCCAGGGTTTAAAGCTCTAATAACTTCCGAAGATAAAAAGACCTGGCTTTCGAAGTTCAGGACCTGACTTCAGAAATCTGGCAGACTTCGAGAGTCTAAACCGGGTAACCGAACCATACTTAATAAAATTTGCAAACCTGAATTACAAACCTTAGCCGCATATCTTAACACTCGAAAATTAGCTTAGAATATGAATAAAAAATTATTGTGGACGATCATAGGGGTAGTTGTTCTTGTCGCAGTATTGTTTTTTCTCAAAAAGAATGGCACATTGGGTAAGGATGAAGGTACCAAAGTCTCTGCCGAAAAAGTTATCAAGCGCACCATCATTGAAACGGTTAATGCCAGTGGTAAATTATACCCTGAAGTAGAAGTGAAAGTGAGTCCAGATATATCCGGGGAAATTGTTCTGTTAGGAGTAGAAGAAGGGGATAGCGTTAAGAAAGGACAAATCTTAGCCAAGATCTATGCAGATATTTATACCACCCAACGCGACCAGGCAGCAGCATTGGTAAACCAGCAACAGGCTTCTGTTTCAAATAGTTCAGCACAGCTGGAGGCGTTAAAGGCAAGTGTAGATGTGAACAAAAGGGCTTTTGAACGGCAAAAACAATTGCTGGATGAAAAAGTAATCTCAAGGTCAGAATTCGAACAGGCTGAAAGCGCCTTTCTTACATCGACGGCCAATTACAATGCGGCATTGCAAGGCATCCGAGGTAACCAGGCTGGCGTATCAAGTGCGCAGGCAAACCTGTCAAAAGCAAATAAAGATCTTAGTCGCACCGCAGTATTGGCGCCCATGGATGGCGTTATTTCCCTCCTTAACGTAAAGAAGGGCGAAAGAGTAGTAGGTAATTCCATGATGGCGGGAACAGAAATGATGCGGGTGGCCGATATGAGCCTGATAGAGGTGATAGTGGATGTTGGTGAAAACGATATTCCCAAGGTACATTTCGGCGATTCAGCCGTTATTGAAATAGACGCTTACAATAACCGCAAATTTAAAGGCCTGGTAACAAAGATCGCCAGTAGCAACAGTACCGCTGCCACTAGTTCAGCGGCCACCGCTACCAACGACGTTACCAATTACAAAGTTCATATCCGCATCCTGCTGGATTCTTACAAAGACCTGTTTGATTCATCAAAACCAAAAAGTTTTCCTTTTCGGCCTGGTATGAGCGCAAGTGCCGATATTCAAACCAAACGTCATGAAAATTCACTATCAGTTCCCATTAACTCCGTAACAACACGCGAAAAAAATTCTGACAAACCTATTGAAACAAAAAAAACAACAGCCGTTCAAACATCTGATGCTCCGCAGAATGATGTAAAATCAGTTTCCACTGATCTCGATGAAGTAGCTTTTATAGTCAAAAAAGACGGAACTGTCAAGAAAATAAATGTGAGAACCGACATACAGGATATTAATTATATTGAAGTGCTAAGCGGTTTACAGGAAGGCGACCAGGTGGTTACCGGGCCCTATAACGTAGTAAGCAAGGTGCTGAAAGAGGGGATGAAAGTAAAGGTGGTAGATAAGGATAAATTGTTTGAAGTGAAGAAATTATAGGCTGTCAGCTATCAGCTATCAGCATAGGTTTCTGGTATTGATTGTCAATAGGGAAAGAATTAATACTATTATCACGTTTATACGCTGTAACAAAGCTGATAGCCGATAGCTGATAGCTGACAGCCTTATTCAAACCTCATACCTCAAAGCCAATGCAATACGGAGTAATCGGAAGTGGAAGTTGGGCAACAGCTTTAACCAAGATACTTACCGATAATAAACATAGCGTTAATTGGTGGGTAAGAAGCGAAACAATTATTCAAAACCTGCAGCAACGGCATCATAATCCCAATTATCTTAGTTCTGTTTATTTTGATACCTCTTTGTTATCGCTCAACACAGACGTTTACGCTACTGTAAAGAACAGCCAATGTCTTATTATCGCTATACCTTCTGCTTATGTAAAAGGAACTTTGCAGTCGTTAGACAAAACAGTATTTGAGGGGAAAAAAGTTATCTCGGCCGTAAAAGGAATTCTGCCCGACTCTAACCAACTGGTAAATGATTACCTGAAGCTATCCTTCGATCTGCCAATAAATAATTATTTTACCGTGATGGGCCCTTGCCATGCAGAAGAAGTGGCTGCTGAAAAATTATCCTATCTCACATTTTCAGGCATGGATCAGGAGTTCACGACTAAAATAGCCAGAAGCTTTCAGACTGAATATCTTAATACCATAGTAAATCATGATGTATATGGCGTTCAGTATGCTGCTGTTCTTAAAAATATTTACGCATTGGGTGCAGGTATTGCTCATGGGCTGGACTATGGTGATAATTTTTTAAGCGTATTAATCGCTAACAGCGCCGATGAAATGGCGGGATTTCTTATCAAGGTGGGAATTCGCAATATTGAGGTTGGCATACACGAAGAAGAAGATCCGGTATCACATAAAAAAAATGCTAACTATGCCGCCTCGGTGTATTTGGGCGACTTATTAGTTACCTGTTATTCATTATACAGCCGCAACCGCACTTTTGGCAATATGATAGGTAAGGGGTATTCCGTAAAGTCAGCTCAACTGGAAATGAATATGGTGGCAGAAGGATACAATGCCAGCCGGTGTATTTACCTGATCAATAAAGAAATTAAGGCCGAAATGCCTATCGTAGAAACGATTTACCAGATTCTCTGGAACAACCTGTCTGCTCAAAAAGGATTTAAAATGATAGAAGAAAAACTGGTTTGATCTATCTAAACATAATTGTCTTCTCATTTAAAAAGATCCGCTGCTATACCATCAGCATATAATTTACCGTCCCTCGTTAAAAGAATCGAATCATTCCAAAACTTTATTTTCTTATCATCAACATATTTAGAGGTTAGATTCAGAATATGACTGGCCGCTTCTTTCCCGAACTGACTTTCAACATAATTGATTTTTATTCCTTCCATAGTTCTCAGCGAGGTCATGATATATTCATTTAGTCGCTGATCGGGTGTTAAAATTTCTTTTTCTACCGATAGTATATTGTGTTTCAACGATTGAATGTATAGTGCGTTGTTAGAAATATTCCACTGTCTTGAAATGCCATTAAATGAATGAGCCGATGGGCCTAAACCAAGATATTTTTTTCCTTGCCAGTAACTCGAATTATGATTGCTTCTTTTGCCGGGCTTGGCGAAGTTGGAAATTTCATAATGCTCATAACCTGCCTCTTCTGCCCAATCTACCAACATAAGAAATTGTGCCGCTTGTTTTTCAGGGTCAACATCAGCAGATTTCTTTTGCTGTATCATTTTCTGCAGGGCGGTCGATGACTCAACCGTCAGCGCATAACAGGAGAGATGTGGAATTCCCATATCTATTGCCAGTTGCACATTGTGTTTCCATTGGTCGTCGTGTAGGTCGGGAGTTCCATAAATAAGATCAATAGAGATATTATCAAAACCTTGCTGCCTGGCTGACTTAAGTGCGTTAAAGGCCTGACCAGCAGTATGGGCACGATTCATCCAGGTAAGATGCTCATTAAAAAAAGATTGTATGCCAATACTAAGGCGGTTAATACCGGCAATCTTCCATTCTTTTAATTTTTGGATGCTGATATCGTCGGGATTCGCTTCAAAGGTTATCTCAGCTTTTGTATCAATATTATAATACTTAAAAAGCTGTGACAGGATTGTATTCAGCTCATCTTTTTCAAGTAATGATGGGGTGCCGCCGCCAAAATAAATCGTCTCTATCACTTCATCTCCCAGGTAAGCCTCTCCATCGTTTTCCCGCGAAGCCGACAATTTTATTTCTTTTGATAGTGCTTCAAAAAAAGCATCTCTAAGACTTAAAGAAGTGGAGAAATGAAAATTACAATAATGGCATGCTTTTTTGCAAAACGGAACATGTATATAAATTCCAGCCATGATAGTTGAATGCGCTTTTTGAATGAACCCTGATAAGTTTGGCAAAAGTAAGTTGGTTTGCCAAGATTAATCCGTTCAGCCAGTTTGGATGCTCTTAGTTAACAAAAAATTGCATTTAATAACCGCATCGCATTATAATAACATTATTCCACATTTGATGGCTACCGCCAAAAATATTTTTTTCTTATAAAATATAAATATGATCTTTAAACCTGCGTGCTTCTACCACAACATAAATACAATTTCTTTCCATATTTAATTTTTCGCTTGTCCACAATTTCGAAGCCTTTTTTGATCTGGCTTTCGAAGTCTTCAAAGACTTCGAAAGTATAACCCGAGGAATCTTAACCCAATCTCGATGACTAACTCATCAAAAATAGCTATGTTAAAAAGTATCTTTGTCTTATTAAGTACAACACTCCTTTTCCTGGTAGAAACCCACGCGCAAACCATTCCCTCACCTAAAGATCATTTTGGATTTAACATCGGCGACAACTACAAACTGGCAAATTATACCCAAACAGAAGCTTACTTCAAAAAACTGGCCTCCGCTTCCGACCGTTGTAAACTGGTAGATATAGGTATTACCGAAGAGGGGCGGCACCAATACATGATGATTGTTTCCTCACCGGGAAATATCAAAAACCTTGATCATTATAAAGACATCTCTCAGAAACTGGCACGAGCGGAAAACCTTACAGACGAGCAGGCGCATACGCTTGCTTCCGAAGGTAAGGCGATTGTTTGGGTAGACGGTGGGCTGCACGCTACAGAGGTAGTAGCAACGCAACAACTGATCGAGATAATATACCAGGTGGTAAGTCGTAAAGATACTGAAACGGTACGTTTGCTGGAGGGGGTCATCCTATTATTTACGCATGCTAACCCAGACGGGCAGGAACTAGTGTCTGATTGGTATATGAAAGATGTTGATAGTTTAAAACGAAAAACAAATATTCCGAGGCTCTATGAAAAATACATCGGTCACGATAATAACCGCGATTTCTTCATGATGAATATGAAGGAATCACAGAACATGAGCAGGCAGCAATATATAGAATGGATGCCCCAGATAATTTACAATCACCACCAGGCCGGACCTCAGGGTTCGGTGGTTGCGGGACCACCTTATCGCGATCCGTTTAATTATGTTTTTGACCCTTTGCTGGTTACCAGTTTAGACGCGGTAGGTGCGGCAATGAATAATCGGCTTAACCTGGAAGGAAAGCCGGGTTATACTCAACGGGCCGGTTCTGTATATTCCACCTGGTGGAACGGTGGATTACGCACTACTGCCTATTTTCATAATATGATTGGCCTGTTAACGGAAATCATTGGCAGCCCTGCACCTACTTCGATACCGCTTGTTCCACATCGCCTTATTCCCAATATGGCTACCACCTACCCCGTTAAACCGCAAAAATGGTCTTTCCGCCAATCAATAGATTACTCGGTGTCGTTGAATTATGCAGTTTTTAATTATGCACTTCATCAAAAGGAAGACCTTCTTTATGGCATCTACCGCATGGGCAGAAACTCGATCGAGTCAGGAAGCCGTGATAACTGGATACTTTCCCCTAAACGAATAGATTCCATCAACAGCAAATTCAGAAGGGATGAGAGATTCCGTCAGGCGGCAGCGAATGCAGACGCTGCAGTTAGTACCCGCTCAGATAGTATCCCCCTAAAATATTATGATGAAGTGTTGAAGGATCCAAAACTCCGTGATGCCCGCGGTTATGTTATTTCCGCTGACCAACCCGATTTTCCCACTGCGATAAAATTCATTAACGCGCTTATCAGGTCCGGCATCCTCGTCCAAAAGGCAACGGCAGATTTTATAATAGAAGGTACTAAATATCCGGCGGGATCCTACATTGTAAAAACTGACCAGGCTTTCCGTCCGCATGTAATCGATATGTTTGAACCGCAGGATCATCCCAATGATTTTCAATACCCGGGTGGCCCTCCAATCCGGCCTTATGATGCTGCAGGCTGGACGCTTGCTTATGAAATGGGAATACAATTTCAACGGATACTGGAAGGGTTTGATGGGCCGTTTGCGCGTATACCTTACGGTGAGGTTCAATCGCCTTCTTCGAAAACAGTTCCTTCTTCAAAAGGAGGCTATTTGATAAGTTCACGTGCTAACAACTCTTTCATTACCGTGAATGATCTCCTGAAATCCGGAGTGGAAGTATATCGGTTGCCTAACAGCGTTGCAGGTAAGCAGGAGAGGGGAACCTTTTTCGTTCCGGCAACCGCGGAAGCCTTACTGGAAAAATCTTCAGCCAGCCTGGGGCTGGAGATAACTGCAATTGATAAACGTCCTGCCGGTGCTCTAAGAATATCACCTATGCGCATAGCGCTCTGGGATAATTACGGAGGTTCTATTCCATCAGGATGGGTACGCTGGTTAATGGAACAGTTTCATTTCCCTATCCAGCTCGTATATGCGCAGGAAATTAATGCCGGGAACCTGCGCAGTAAATTTGATCTTATTTTATTTGTAAACGGTGCAATTCCGCCGGTAAGGTTTGCTACGGTAAATACTGGTGAAAGAAATACAGATGTAAAACCCGATGACATTCCAGCGCAATTCCGCCCCTGGTTAGGAAGGGTCACTGCCGATACATCGGTGCCTCAACTGAAAAAATTTATGGAAGCAGGAGGAACTGTAGTTACTATCGGAAGCAGCACAAACCTGGTCTATCATTTGGGTCTTCCCGTGCGCAATGCTCTTGTTGAAATGATCGGCAATACCGAACGGCCGTTACCTGGTGAGAAATTTTATATACCCGGCAGCATCTTGCGTATGAGCCTGGATTCTACCCAGACCGCCGCATGGGGAATGCCTGCAACCTGTGATGTTTATTTCGATGCAAGTCCAGCATTCAAAATTTCGCCGGAAGCCATCTCCAGGGGGCAGGTAAAACCTTTGGCCTGGTATTCTTCCAATAAACCCTTAAGAAGCGGATGGGCCTGGGGACAGGAATATTTACAGGATGCTGTTGCGGCTTTTGTAGCATCTCTCGGTTCAGGCAAATTGTATGCTTTCGGACCAGAAATCATGTTTCGCGGTCAGACACATGGCACTTTTAAACTCTTTTTTAATACCTTGTATAAATGAGGTATGAGGTTTGAGGGGTGAGGTGTGAGGAATATTCATAGGCTATTGAATAAAGTATAAAGCTATAATGATAATTTTAACGACCTTTATTCTATGCTAAAGTTATTCATTAAATAGTCCCATGCGGAAGGCTGTATTCCTCATACCTCACACCTCATTCCTCATACCTGATCAGCATGCAGGGCTCGCATAAATATGTTTTACTGGGAGTAATATTTTTTTGCCTTCCCACCCGGTCATGGGCCCAATACCGGCTTACAATTATTCCCGTTGATAAAGATTCAGCTGTCCTGGCAAAAATGATCGCCTGGAAAACGTCTTTTAAAAACAAGGATGACTGCACTGTTTATATAAACAACCTCACCGCCACGTTAAAAGCAAAAGGATATCCCACTGCCTCCCTCGATAGTGTTTATTATGATTCCACAAAGGCAATTATTCAGTTGTTTCTGGGTGATGCGTTTCAACTGGCGGTAATCAATACTACGGAATCAGATAAAAAGGTGCTGGAACAATCGGGCTGGTATGAACGGAGCAGTGAAAATAGATCCATGCGCCTGGAAGAACTTGATTTCAGGCAACAGAAAATTCTCGCGTACCTTGAAAATAATGGTTATCCTTTCGCAAAGCTCCAGTTAGACAGTTTCACTTTTGAAAAAGAAAAAATTTTTGCTAAACTAAATATTAATAAAGGGCCTTTTTACAAAATTGATAGCATCCGTGTTTATGGTAAGGCTGTTATATCAAATGTTTTTTTACAACGTTACCTGGAGATCAGAAACGGCAGCACGTACCAGAAAAACAAATTGCAGAACATCAGTAAAAGAATACTGGAGCTGCCTTATCTGGAAGAGCAGCAACCCTGGAACATAACTATGCTGGGTACGGGTTCCATTCTCAATTTATACCTCAGCTCCAAAAAAAGCAGCCAGGTAAATGTATTAATTGGTTTTTTACCTTCCAATCAGCAAACGGCATCCAATAAATTGCTGGTAACAGGGGAAGCAAATATTAACCTGAGAAATGCCCTGGGTAACGGTGAGCTAATCGGGGTGAACTGGCAACAAATCCAGGTGAAATCACCGAGGTTAAATCTTGCTTTTAATCAACCTTATTTATTGGGTTCCTCCCTCGGCATAAGTACCGCATTTGATCTTTTAAAGAAAGATTCTTCTTATTTGAATCTGAGTTTTCTGTTAGGATTACAATTCACATTGTCAGGTGAACAAACGGGTAGAATATTCATACAAAATCTAAAGAGTAATTTATTAAATGTTGATACCGCTCTCCTAAAACTTAATAAAAAGCTTCCCTCTGAAATTGATGTCAGTTCTATTAACCTGGGCATAGATTATGAAATAAACAAAACGAACTACCGGTTAAATCCAAAAAGTGGTTCTGAGTTGCAGGTAACGATGTCGGCGGGTACACGGAACGTTCGTAGAAATAACGTAATTGTAAAATTGTACGATACTGCTTTCAACTACGCCTCCTTATACGATACTATTCAACAGAAAAGTTATCAGTTCCGTCTGAAAATGAATGCTGCCCACTATTTCCAGGCAGGCAGGCAGGCCACTTTAAAAACGGCGCTGAATATTGGATGGTTTCAAAGTCCTTCAGTGTTCCGTAATGAATTGTTCCAGATCGGGGGGTACAAATTACTCAGAGGTTTTGATGAAGAAAGTATTTTCACTTCGTCCTATGCGGTTGGCACGCTGGAGTATAGGTATCTTATCGGTTTAAATTCATTCTTGTTTACGTTTATTGATGCCGCACTTGCTTCCAATAAAAGCATTAAACCGGCAGTTAATAATAATTTTATCGGTGCGGGGCTCGGACTTGCCTTTGAAACAAAGGCAGGGATCTTTAATATTTCCTATGCAGCAGGAAAAAGAAATGATACAAAGTTCGACCTTCGCCAATCCAAAATTCACCTTGGATATGTAAACTATTTCTAACCGATACTCTATAGCTGAACTAATTCGATATTTTTGCACCCGTAACTTTACTTAGTGAAATATTTTATCTCTCTTTTTCTTCTATTCGGATGGTTAAATACCTGCCAGGCGCAAGACAGTGTATTACCTCGTAAGGACTCAATCACGAAACAGCCGCCTGTACAAAAACCACTCGCGCCAAAACCACCGGTCCAGAAACCCGCAGTGAAGAAGACAGATACATCTATTGCGACCTATCCGGATAGTGCAGCGGCAAAAGCAGCATCGATGCTGAAACAGATGTCGCCACCTGCCAGATCAAACAAAGTAAAGTATACACAAGACACCATTTTTCGTAATCATCCCTATTTTAATTTTTTTGGAAAACCCCGGTATGAAATATCCAATAAACGCGATGACGATAGTAAAGAAGGTATGTTTTATCTACTCGTAGGAGTAGTTTTATATTTTGCCCTGGTTCGATTATTTTTTGGAAAATATGTAAATAATTTATTTTCTGTGTTCTTCCGCGTATCCCTTAAACAAAAGCAGATCAGGGAACAACTGCTTCAAAGCCCGCTGCCTTCCCTGTTATTAAACGTCTTTTTTATCATTTCTGGAGGTATTTACATCAGTTTCCTGTTGCGGTATTATAATTTCAGCGGTACGGCCAATTTATGGTACCTGATTTTAAACAGTACCATAGCCCTGGGTTTAATTTACCTGGTAAAATTTCTTGTGTTGAAGATGATGGGCTGGATTTTTAATATTGCTGAAGCCACTGATACTTATGTATTTGTAGTGTTTTTAGTAAATAAACTATTGGGTATTTTGCTTATTCCCTTCCTGGTTTTACTTGCTTTCTCCGACCCCCAGCTTATTGTTGTTTTGATTACCTTATCATTTGCGATGGTGGTAATTTTTTTCTCTTATCGCTATCTGATTTCCTATGCGCCGGTACGCAAAGAAATAAAAGTGAGCCAATTCCACTTTTTTTTATACCTTTGCGCTTTCGAAATAATACCTCTATTATTGATTTACAAGGTGTTATTGACTTATTTGGAAAGAAGTTCTTAACTTTGCCTAACGATAGCCTTTGACACATGCTAAAAAACGGGTTAAATGCAGCCACAACTGTAAAAACTGTAAAGAAGATTCTTATCACGCAGTCCAAACCGGATACCCAGAAGTCGCCATATTTTGAATTGGCGAAGAGATATGATATTGAACTGGAGTTCTATCCGTTCATTCGCCTGGAGGGCATTCCCACCAAGGATTTCCGTAAACAAAAAGTAGATATCGCTCATTATTCGGCAGTCATCTTTACAAGCCGCAATGCAATCGATCATTTTTTCCGCACCTGCGATGAATTAAAAGTAAATGTTTCCCAGGATACAAAATATTTTTGCATGACGGAAGCAGTTGCTCTATACCTGCAAAAATTTATCCTTTACAGGAAAAGAAAGGTATTTTATGGTTGTGATGGAACCAATAAAAGTATGTTTGATGTAATAAACAAACATAAAGAAAACGAAAGATTCCTGTACCCTTGTTCCGAAAATCAGCAGGATAATGAAATCATCAACTGGCTAAAGTTTAATAATTGTGAGTTTGCTACACCCTTTATGTATCGCACAATCAGTAATGATATTAAAGAAGTGCTGACTCAAAATGAATACGATGTTATTTGTTTTTTCACCCCCAGTGGTGTAAAAAGTTTACTGGATAGTTGCCCAAAATTTGAACAGAATGGCACTAAAATCGGTGCATTCGGCAGTAATACCTCCAAAGCGATCGAGGAAGCCGGGCTTACTCTGGATATAAAGGCCCCCCTTCCGAAAGCGCCTTCTATGGCTGCGGCATTGGAGATGTACCTTTCCGTTGTTAATAGCAACAACATTATCAAGTAATTCCAAACGTTACCGGGAAGAAAATTCCACATGGTTGGTTGCCTTTTTGCAGGTGATTAATAATAGTGTTAAGACAACCATAAAGTGACGGTTTTGATATCAGCGGTCGGCAGATCAAAGTATCACAGGCTTCCTCCTGAAGGCTGATAGCTGATAGCCAGAATCCTTCAATTCTGGCTTGACATTACCCTGGTGTTATGTCAACTCTAAAATGACGCTTTGGTTATCAGCCTTCAGCTATCAGCTATCAGGAGGAAACTAATTCTAGCATTGTTTTCCTGATAGCTG
>JBDSBP010000195.1:0-8810 GCA_039921525.1 Chitinophagaceae bacterium
AAAAACTATTATGAAAATTATTTTCAAAATATCAATACTGTCTGCCTCATTGTTATCATCAATAGCTTGTAATAAAGATTTTTTAACGGAAAAGCCAAAAGCAATTATTGCACCTGATAATTTATATATAAATAAAGCCGGCTTTGAGTCAGGTTTATACGGATTGTATAACCTGGTGCGACAGGAAAGAAGAGGTATTGCCGCCGCATCAAATGATATTTCAAATACCGCCGCTGTAATTGGTGTTGACAATGCCTACAGTCTTTATCCTGCCGGGGGCGCTGCCGAGTCTGTGTTTAATGATTTCGGCGTAAGGCTTACCCCTACCGATGGCTATATCAGTAGCTTTTTCATTTATTTGTATAAAACGATTAATGCAGCCAATACCATTATTAACCGGGCCGAAAATCCTTCAATAGCCTGGACCACGAAAGAAAAAAATCAGATAGTGGCTGAAGCCCGTTTAATAAGTGCATGGGCTTACAGGCACCTCACTTATCTCTGGGGAGATGTGCCGCTGAACCTGGTAGAATCCTCAGGTGATAACATTAAAACTGATTGGGAGAGATCATCGGTGGCAGCTGTGCGTAAAGCAATGGAAGACGACTTGTTGTTTGCCGAAGCGAACCTTCCTGGTGTGGCGCAGGTAGAAGGGCGATTGTCAAAAGTGGTGGCACAGCATTACCTCGCTGAACTATATCTGACTATTGGTGAAAATCAAAAAGCAAAAGAGAAAGCCCTGGCAGTGATACAAAATCCTGATTATTCCCTGGTAACTTCAAGATATGGGGTCGAGGCTGCTAAACCCGGAACTCCGTTTACTGATATGTTTATAGATAAGAACTCCAATCGGAGTGAAGGGAATAAAGAAGCGTTATGGGTTTTTCAAAATCAATATTTATCTGTAGGAGGTGATGTGAATATTATGAGAAGATGGTGGGTGAACAGGTACAATACAATCAAGGCAGGCACTAAAACCCCGATAGCTTATTCAAAAGAAAATGGTGGCAGGGGGCTTGGCCGTTTCGCGGCAACCAAGTATGCTTTTTCTGTTTACGGTCCTGGTGATGACCGGGGCTCTAATTATGCCTGGCGTTTTTTCTGGCTTGTCAACAATGCTGCTTCTTTACCTGTCGGGATACAAGCCAATGCCACATGTGCTAGCCCGGGCTGGACAGGCCCTAACTTAAATGATACCATTAAGCTCAGCATCAACTGCAATGAACCAGTGCCAAGTGCAAGCACTGCACAAAACTGGCCTAATACGAGAAAATGGGACTGGGCCCCGGATGACCCAAGTGATGTGCAAAATTCATCAGGCTATAACGACCAGATGTACCTGCGTTTAGCTGAAACATATTTACTGCTAGCCGAAGCGCAAATGAAATTGGGAGACCTGCCCAGTGCGGCTATTACAATTAATGCCTTAAGAAACAGGGCGCATGCTACACCTGTTACAGCTGCGGATGTAACTATGAATTTTATACTTGATGAAAGATCTAGAGAACTTTTTTCTGAAGAACATAGAAGATACACGTTGATTAGGACAGGAACCTGGTTCGCAAGGACACAGCTGTACAACAAATTCTCGGGCCCAAAAATAATTTTGAGGGATACCTTGTTACCGATCCCACAAACTGTAATAGATGCGAACCTCACCAAATCAATGCGACAGAACCCCGGATATTAAGTGTCACGAACAACAATCGGTTTTTTTCTATTGAAAGTTGAAAGTGTTGTTATTGTTGTGAAGAAATAAATGAATGACTTACTTATCATGTCAATTAAGAAAATAATACTGCCCAAGTTAATATTTTTGCTGGCGTTATGGTTACATCCCACTTTTAGTTTAGCACAGGATAGTATAAGTGGTAAACTTCCCAATGTTTTAATCACTGAAAAAGGGAACCCTGTTCATAATGTTGAAGATTGGGAAAACATTCGCCGTCCCGAGCTACTTCAGCTATTTAAAAGGGAAATGTATGGTGAAATGCCTGCGAAACCTGCTAATTTATCTTTCAAAATTATTGAATCTGCATCCAATGTTTTTAATGGCTTTGCCATCAGAAAGCAGGTTAGAATATTTTTTGCCGCCGCGCAGGATAAACATTTTATGGATGTACTCATCTATTATCCAAAGAAAAATCATAAACCAATTCCTGTTTTTCTGGGTTATAATTTTGCAGGCAATCAGTCTATCAGTGATGATAAAGGTATTTTATTAACAAGCAGTTGGGTGCCTGCAAAAACTAAGGGCATTGTAAATAACAAGGTAACCGATTCTACCCGTGGCATTGCAGCTTCTGACTGGCGGGTTGACAAAATTTTAAAAAACGGATATGCCCTTGCTACCATTTATGCAGGCGATGTTGCCCCTGATTTTAACGATGGATATAAAGATGGTATTCAAAATTTATTTCCTGGCTTGCAAAATCGTGGTGATGGTATTTCAGCCCTGTCTGCCTGGGCATGGGGCCTAAGTCGTGCAGTTGATTATCTGGAAAAGGACAAAGCCATTGATGCGAAAAAAATAATTGTAATTGGCACTTCCCGTATGGGCAAAGCGGCACTATGGGCTGGTGCCACGGACCCCCGGTTTGCAATGGTAGTCAGCAACGAATCAGGCGCCGGTGGCGCTAAATTGTTTCATCATGTAGGTGGAGAAGATACCAGGAATCTTTGCAAACGATTTCCTTATTGGTTTTGCGATAATTTTTTAAAATATAATGGGAAAGACACTTTGTTGCCATTTGACCAACATGAACTGCTGGCGTTAATAGCCCCGCGGCCACTGTATGTTGCCAGTGCTGCAGGCTCTGCCATTACCGATTCCTACGGCGAATTTTTATCAGCAAAATATGCTTCACCCGTTTACAATTTGTACAAAAAAGACGGCTTACGCCTGGCTGATTTTCCAGCTACGAATGAACCTTCGTTTGGAACAATTGGTTATCATCTGCGTGAAGGCAATCATGGAATTAATTTATTCGATTGGGAGCAGTTTATTGCTTTTGCTAATTTGCATTTCTCCAAACAGAATAAAAAAGAAAAACTATTGGATTTATATCTGTTAATAGGTCAAAGCAACATGGCCGGCCGTGGCCTATTAACGGATACTTATGTGAATGAAGGCAGCCCAACTGTATTAATGCTGAATAAAGAAAACAACTGGGTTCGTGCAAAACATCCATGGCATTTTGATAAACCTAAAGCGGCTGGGGTAGGGCCGGGCTTATCATTCGGCATTGCCATGACAAAAAGAATAAAAAACATAAAATAGGTTTGATACCCTGTGCGGTTGGCGGCACCTCCATTGATGTGTGGCAGCCCGGTGGTTATGACAAATCAACCAATACACATCCGTATGATGATATGCTGCCGCGATTGCACGAAGCAGTAAGGAACGGAACATTAAAAGGAGTGATTTGGTTACAGGGTGAAGTAGACAGTAGCCCCGAGAAAGCAGCAGCATATTTAAATAAACTGGAAACATTGATACACCGTCTTCGTGAAGTGGTAAAAAATCCTTCATTACCATTTGTCGCCGGAGAATTAGGGCAATATAAGGCACAGTATCACAATATAAATAAGGAGCTGGCCCGTTTACCTGAAAGCGTAGCTTATACTGCCATAGCTACTTCAGATGGATTAACCGACAAAGGCGACCAGACACATTTTGATTCAAAATCCGCTACTGAATATGGAAAACGTTTTGCGAAGAAGATGATTGATTTGTTGAAAAAATAAGAATAAATGAATTTTTAGAAAGGATTAAAGAACAGGCTTTTCTTTCTCTGCCATGCTACTCATGTTTGTTATGTCGGCGGTTGAAAGAAATTATTACAGGAGGATTGGGTAATAAGTTAATGAAAAAATCTCCGGCATTTAACGCGGGTGTAATTATAAAGAACAATACTTATGTAGACTATTATGGCGATAAAATTTTTAAAGATGAAGTGCTGAGTATCGGAATTGATAATTTTAAAAATTTGAAATGAGAGGAGTTATTATCTTTTTACTTTATATAAATATTTTTTTGTGCGGCAATGCCCGGCAAAATGAAATTATTCATTTATGGCCGGGCGATGTGCCGGGTGAAGACAGCGCCAAACATCCTGCCCGCCCATATCCTGATACAAGAGGAAATGTAATACGCATTACGGATATAAATGACCCGCTGGTAACTCTGTTTGTACCAAAAGGAAAAAAGAATACTGGTGCTGCTGTTATTGTTTGTCCTGGCGGAGGAAATAAATATTTGGCGTTAAATATAGAAGGCGATGAAGTGGCAGCATGGTTAAACGAATTAGGTATTGCCGCTTTTGTATTGCAATACCGTGTGCCCATGAAACAAAAAGGAGCCTTGCAGGATATCCAAAGGGCCATTCGCATATTAAGAAGTAATGCCGCACAATGGAAATTAGATACTAATAAAATCGGCGTGATGGGCTTTTCTGCCGGTGGAAATTTGGCAGGCCGTGCAACGGTTTCATTTAATACAACTACCTATCCGCCGGTTGATGCAACAGATTCTTTATCCTGCCGTCCTGATTTTGGCATATTAATCTATCCAGGCTCTTTGTCGTCTGGCCCTGAGCATATATTAAAACCCGAATTTGCTGTTGACAAAAATACGCCACCCATCTTTTTATTTGTAGCGAATGATGATGGCATTGGATTACCACTCAGTTTTGGTTACGCATTGCATGATGCAAAAATCCCTATGGAGCTGCATGTATATCCAAAAGGCGGTCATGGTTATGGATTACGTAAAGGCAATCCTGCCGCTGAAGCATGGCCGCCACTTGCGGAAAAATGGATGACAGCAATTTTTAACAAAAACGGAAAATAAAAAAATAAACCTTGATGAATTTTTTAAGTATAGCTATTACCACGTTTTTCGTTAGTTGTACTGCTGCTGTAAAGGCACAGCCGCAAAATATTGCTTTGCATAAACAGGTTACCGTTAGTTCAGAAGATAATCTACATCCTGCAGCCAATATAGTGGACGGCAAAATTACCCGTAATTCCATTTGGAAAGCGGCCAACGGTAACCCTCCGCATATTGTAGAAATTGATTTACAAAAATATTATAACATCAGTGAAATAAAAATCCATAGTGGTATTATGGATACTGAGAAAAGACCTGGTGAAACGAACCAGGCTACAGGGTTCTGGAGCATCAAAAATTTTAAGCTGCAATATTGGGATGATGCTAACTGGAGCGATTTTCCTAAGAGCGAAGTACATGAAAACCGGTTAACATCAGCGGTATTTAATTACAATACCACCATCTCTACTTTTAAAATCCGTTTGGTTTGTGATGATGGCGAACCCATCAGCATTATGGAAATAGAAGCTTTTGGAACGCTTACTCCCAATATGCCCGAACCACCAAAGGTTACTTCTTCCGTTAAGCAGGCAATTGTTTCTACCGTACCACAAGATGTAGTGATTACAGTAGATAATAAAAATTCAGGCAAAACATTAAAGTATGTAGGGTACAACCAGGGGTATTATATTCCGGGCAGCAATGTATCGGGATGGATTGAATATTCTGATATAAACAGCTTACGGCTATGGGCCAGTTTAAATTCTTTTGTGCCACAATCTGCGGTGCAGGTTGATGGACAACTTTCGTCGGTTGCAGAGTTTGATAAACGTAAAAATGAATTGCGTTTAAATCCTGAAAAAAATAAATTTATAAAATGGAATGAGCTACTTCCGCTTTATGACAGGATGGATACTTCTTCTACCAACGCAATGGTTTTTAGTTATGCCATTAAAGAATTAAAACGATTACAGGTAGATGGACTACTGCAGCTTGGTAGTACCGATTTTGAAGACAACTGGAGTAATAAATGGAAACAATGGCAGCGCTATTATGCCATTGCATTTTATTCGGCAAAGATGGGTGATGTAACCATGTTTGCTTTGCAGAACGAACCCAACCATCGCAACTCCGGTCCCATGAAATTAGACCAGTGGATTATGGCAATGCAGATAGTATCAGATGCCATCCATTGTGCGGTGGAAGATGTAAACAAAATGTACGGAAAGCAATTAGTACCAAAATTTGTCGGCCCCGTTACTGCCGGTAATAACCCCGAATGGTGGGCAGCCGTTGCAAAAAATATCCGTACCGATTATCATGGTATTATAGTGGACAAAGACTTACTGGAAATTTTCTCCACGCACTCATACAATTCACCGGCCGTTGGTTATGAAAGCCGAATAAAAAATATTGAGGAAATTTTAAAAGAAAATCATCCCGCACACGTGGAATTACCTGTTGCCTATACAGAAATCGGCCGCTGGATGAATGCTTACCTGATAGACAAAGAGGAAACAATGGACTCTCCTTCCTTATTTACCGAATGGGCAGGCATTTATGCTAACAATATGAAAAATGGCGGTTATGGCATGTGGGCCTTCAAATTTGCTAATACCCAAAGCGGTCCTTATCCAAGAGGAGTTAAATCCGGTCACCATTTTATATGGCAGGGAAAAAGGATTATAGAAGATGCGTATAAAAATATTGCATTGGGCAAAAAGGTGACGGCAAGCAGCGATGCAGGTACGGCTAAGTTTGTAACAGATGGAGTAAAAACAAACGCATCTGCCTGGCATGCTGACTCAGGTTCAGCACAACAATGGGTGCAAATTGATTTAGAAAAAAGCTACGAATTAGGTAGTGCTGTTATTTACACAGGCAGTGATGGCGGCGTTTACACAAGCCCCGACCGCATTAAACATTTTAAACTGCAGTACTGGACTGTTGGCAGTTGGAAAGATATTGCAGGCGGCACAGAAAAAAACAACAACTATGCACAGGTATTTGAAATTTTTAAAAAGCCGGTAACCACCGATAAAGTTCGGATGCTGGTTGACGATAAAGCGGATGTAATGGTTCGTGAAATAAAATTATTTGCAAAAGGAGATGGCCCATCAAACGAACCGGATTTTAATGTTTCCGGAATACAACGCACCGGCGAAGTGGTGCGTTTATTTGCGAAAGGATTTAAAAATGAACGGCCCCTGCTGCAAACGACTGCTTCAGTTGATGATAATGGACTGAATAGTTGCACCAGCTATGATGAAAAGTCTGGCAATTATTATATGTGGTTGGTGCAACGAGGGATGTTTAATTACAATGCCAAAATTGATTTGTCCCGATTGGATATTGCTTCCGGCATAGTAGCTACGGCTGAAACAGTAAGCCCGGATTATTACGGAGAAGTAACGCAAATAATGAATGTAGGTTTCGACAAAATACTAAATATTGTATTACATCCTCAGTCTGTTATATTATTGACTATCCCTAAATATTCTGTCGACCAAAAAGTAATTACTGCAAAAGAAGATGCTACTGTTGCCGGTGGAAAAAGCGCATCGAAGAATGATGGATTGCAAAGGGAACTGAAAATTCGGTTGGATGCTGCAACACCAGAAAAGAATAATGTAGCTTATTTGTCCTTCAATTTAGCAGGCATTGCATTAAGCAAAACTCAAAAAGTACTTTTAAAAGTCAATGGCTACACTGATAAAACAGAAAGCCCTTTCCGATTGCATGTTTATGGAATACCTGGTGTAATATGGAATGAGCGATCGCTGAATTGGAACAACGCGCCATTACTGGATAAAAAAGAAGCATTAATACATCAAGTGGGACAAAAAGCATTTGTGGCAGGCGAACTGGCTTTTACCAAAAAATCGGAAAATCATTATGCAGATGTTACCGAACTGCTGAAAAAACATGCTGACAAAAAAATAACTTTTGTGCTTGTTAGAGAAACGAGGCAACTGGGTGATGACGAAGATAAAAATAGGCAAGTGCTAATTCAATCAAAAGAAAGCAATAACAAACCTGAATTGATTTTTTACCAGGACAAATAAAATTAGAAAATGAAAAAAATATTAATAACAAATTTTTTGATACTGCTGACTTTGTTTTTTGTCTGTAGTAATTGTTTGGCCAATGTAAAGCTGCCTGCCATTTTTAGTGATGGCATGGTGTTGCAGCAGCAGTCTGATGCAAGTATCTGGGGGTGGGCGTCCCCCAACGAGAAAATCACTATTTCGGCAAGCTGGATTACTAGCGCGGTTGTTATAAATGCAAATAGTTCAGGCGAATGGAAAACAGGTATAGTAACACCCAAAGCCAACATGAACGCCAATACATTGACCATTACCGGTAACAACAGTATTACCTTAAAAGATGTATTGATTGGTGAAGTATGGGTGGCATCAGGCCAGTCTAATATGGGCTTTTCATTAAAACAGGATGCCAATGCAAAAACGGAAATACCACAAGCCAATTTCCCCAACATTCGTTATTTCAGTGTAGAAAGACAATATGGTTTACAAAAATTTAATAATGCACCAGGTTCTGCATGGAAGAAATCAACACCTGAAACAGCGCCGAATTTTTCTGCGGTGGCTTATTATTTTGCAAAAAAAATACAGCATGAAAAAAATGTACCCGTAGGGATTGTGTATGCGGCCTGGGGCGGCACACCTGCCGAAGCATGGACACCCCGGGATGTATTAACGAGCGATACTGTATTAAGTAAATACATTGATCGCTGGAAATTTATTCAGGAAAATGCAGGTAAAGATTCTGTAACCTATCAAACAGCATTAATCCATTGGGAGAATAATAAAAATTTAAAGAAGCCGGTAGAGCCACAAACGTTTTATTATTTTAAAAGGCCCTGGCGGGAGCCTTCTGTTTTATTCAACGGCATGATTGACCCGGTAATTCCATACAGTGTGAAAGGGGTGTTGTGGTACCAGGGCGAATCCAATGT
>JBDSBP010000196.1:0-4555 GCA_039921525.1 Chitinophagaceae bacterium
TATTTATTTAGCTGATGCTACTTTTAGAAATCCGTAATTATGAATCATAACTCAACCAAAACACCTCTACTTAGCAAGGTGTTTTGGCAATTGGCCTATGCAGCAATCAATGGTCCGGCACCTGCAAAGAAATTCCGCTGTCATCGATATTTGCTGTTGGCGGGGCTCCAGTGTATGGTCTTTTATTCAATTGCGCAACAACCATACAGCCTTATACACTACGATGAAAACACCTTGCCACAGACAAGCATAGGCAACATACAGCAAGGCAGCAACGGATATTTATGGATGAATACTCAATTCGGAATCGTTCGCTTTGATGGTGAAACGGTTCGTGTTTTTACTACTGATAATCTGAAAGGGCTTACGTCTAACAGGATACGTATATGTGCTAAAAGTTCCGACGGGTCTATTTATTTTGTAGATGAAAACAATGTTATTGTAAAGGTTACATCACCTAACCAGTTTGAAACAATATCAACGAGAGATTGCATCAGGGAGTTAAGACTGCCTTTATACTCCCGGGAATATAATAATGATTTCAACTACGTGAAATTTGACAGGCAAAGCAGTTATAATGTATTCATCGATTCGATGAAATTCGATTTGACAAGAGAGTTTTTGAAATCGTATGCTACCGGCGAAAAAGAAGGATATTTATTTTATGCGGATCTGCAACAAAAAGTAAGGCTGTGTTATTATAATGGGAAAAACTACACATCTAAAATACAAAGTGATTCATTCAAGACTCAGCATACCTTTAAACTAGGCAACTTAATTTTCGCTCAAACCGGTTTGCAGGAAGCCCTGCTGTTTGAGAAAGCGGAAAAAATGGAAAATATATCGGTAACAGGCCTTCCCGCCAGTTTTTCCCGTGTCTTTAAAGAAGAACCCCCGGTTTTATTTTCCAATGAATCCGGCACTTACTTTTACTCCTCGGGCCAACTTTATGAATACGAACTTAAAGACAAGCGCCTTGTGGCAACGCCTGTTTTTAAAGATTTGCCCTGCACGGGTGTCGTTAATGTAATGAGAGAAACAAGTACGGGCGATTTTTTAATCAGTACTAAAAGCACGGGATTTTATCGTATAAAAAAGAAGCGATTTAGTGTGGTTAATCTCACCGCCCCGATCACCACTACGCCTGGTGAATACAGAGATTTCAACAACAATACTGTTTACTCGCTTGCTCTTTGGGACGAGAAGCATCTTTTCTTCAATGGTTATATTACTCCAATTTCCGGCGGTATTTCCCGTAATTTCGACCCTCATGATAACGCCAACTTCGATTATTTTTTTCAATATCCTAGAGACAAAACGCATGTTTGGTTGAATAAGGCTGATAGTATGCAGGCTTTTGTGCAAAGTTTTAATAAACAAACCGGAAAATATAGCCCGCTTGTTAAGATATCCAATCTGAAAAAAGTTATTGAACTGTCGAATGGAACTTCCATTCTTATAGCAGCCCGTAGCATTAAAGCATTGAGAGACAGCAAGTCTACCGAATTATACAAAAATGATGGGGATGAATTTACGACAGCCGAAAAGATCTCAGAAGATTGCATGGTTGTGGGGTCAATGAAAAGTCTTTTTTATTTTTATCCTCACACCCGAAAGTTACAGGCTATCAGGTATAAAGAAACACTCAATGTGCGGTTTATTTTCAAAGACAAATCAGGAAGGCTTTGGTTTACTACATACGGTCAGGGGTTATTCCATCTGTCAGGCGATTCCATAGTTCCTTTGCCGCTTGACAATGCTCGTCACCTTGCCATTAGCCATAGTATTGTAGAAGATAACTCCGGCCATTTCTGGGTGTCCACGAATCATGGTTTGTTTAAACTGGGTTACGCTTCCCTATTGTCCATCATTCGCCATCAAGGCAGTAAATTGTATTATACGTACTACGATAAAACAGACGGCTTCAATACTAATGAGTTCAACGGCGGCTGCTTTCCGGCAAATATTTATCAGAAGGAAACAGGGGAAGTTTTTTTTCCTTCTATGAACGGTGTTGTTAAATTCAACCCCGATTCGTTACCAGAAGTAACGAGTAACAGCCCTGTTTTTTTTGATGAAATTGTACTGAATGACACAGGTCACATAAATTCAGTAAGCGACAAACCTATTTTCCCTAAACAAACCTCGTCACTCCGCATCGACTTTTCTTCGCCTTATTATGGGCACTCAGAAAACGTTAAGTTTTCCTACGCCTTGAGCAATGATCCGAAAGATTGGAAAGACCTGCCGAGGAGCCGGAGCATTACTTTAAGCAACTTGCCCGGAGGAAGTTATACACTGTTTATTAAAAAGGAAGGCGCTACCAGTGCGCCCATCCTGGCCAGCCTTCAATTTGAAATTCAAAAAAAGTTTTCTGAAACGTTTTTATTTAAGTTGCTGTTGCTTGTACTGGTAGTAGCACTGGTGTACCTGTACTTTAGAGCCCGGCTATACTACCTTAATAAAGAACGCAAGCGATTAGAAAAAATAGTAGCCATTAAAACAGCGGATCAATTACAATTGATTGACCAGCTAAAGGACACGATTGCCAATCTCACCCAACTGCAGCAGGAACTGGAGCAGATGATAGGTCATAAGGAAAATATTATAGCAGTCTTAATTCACGACATTAAATCGCCACTCTACTTTCTGAATACCGTTGCAGAGCATTTATATAAGGGTATAGATCGAAACTCTCCTCAGAAAAATAGGGAAATAGCCCAGGAAATTTCAATTAGCGTAGGAAGGCTGTACTTATTTACGCAGGATTTTGCTACCTGGTTAAACGCTTCTCAACCAGGTCAGATTCAAAAAGGGAAAAGGTAGACCTGGATAAAATTGTTGGAGAAGCATTGGCTGTATATAAAGAAATCATCGATAAAAAAGGTGTTTACATTCTACCTCAAATAAACTGTAAATTAGTTTACGGTGATGAGCCAATGATTAAATCAATTATTCGTAACCTGATCGACAATGCAATTAAAAATACCCCGAATGGAAGTATTATTATTACGAGTGGTTACTCCCCAAATGAAGAGCTCTGCGAAATTATCATTGCTGATGAAGGCAAAGGGATGACAGAAGAAGAAATTGTTGCTATGAACAAGTACTTTCGATCTGACGATGATATACTGCCATTTTCAATTTTAGGATACGGGCATAAGGTAATCAAAGATTTTGTTCATAAGCAGCGCGGTACTATCCGCTATCGGCAGAACGTCCCTTCCGGTATTATAGCAACCGTAGTTTTACCGGTTACAGGGTCTCCTGAATGAATACATTTCAAATGCCTGGTAACCATAGTCTTTTTACCCTCACAATCAAGGCATAAGGAATGAATAAAGTAATTGCTACGACACTGTCAAAATGTACCTCTCATTATTCGAATTAATACTACAACTAAGTTTTTTGCATTTGTTGTTTCTTTATAGCCGTTACCTACCCTTCTTAAGTCATTTCAAAATCTCCAATCATGCCCCACACCAATTGCTTTCAACAGCACACTGAATCAATATTGGTAAGCGGAATTGCCGAACAAAGCTATAAAAGAAGGAACCCTGGTATAACTTTTAGGCTATACGCTCCGGTATTGCTGTTAATCTTGATAATAGTTTCAAGGCCCTATGGTACAGAAGCCCAGAGCGGTAGCTGCTCAATACCGGTAAACTTCGAAGATCGATCCCTGGTTCCAATCGGTGTAGGCGCTGGGGAGAAAGGGGTTGCTATCGGCGACTTCAATGGTGATGGCAAACCGGACTTGGCGACAGCGCTTGCAGGTACATCGCCTGGATTAGTTTCCGTCGTACTGGGTGACGGCAATGGCGGATTCGGATCGCCTACTAAGGTTGAAATTCCTACAGGCACGTCGACATTAATAATCACCGGCGACTTCAATATTGACGGCAAGACGGATTTGGCTGTATGTTCCAATGACGGGCGCTCCAGCTTATTAATCGGTAACGGCTCTGGTGGCTTTAGTGCAACTGTCCTCTTCAGCGTTGGTATAAATCCTGTCGCGATTGTTACGGACGACTTCAACGCTGACGGCAAGCCTGACCTCGCGACAGCCGATGCAGGTTCCGGTGCCATGACAGTACTGCTAGGTGACGGTAAAGGCAGCTTTTCAGGGACAATTTACAGTGACGAGGAAAAAGGGGGTGACGGAATTACAAGTGCTGACTTTAACGGTGACGGCAAAGTGGACCTCATCATCGCCAATTCCGATTCGGGCAGTATATCCCTCTTTCTGAACAATGGCATGGGATCCTTCAAAGCAGAAAGCGAAATATTTAAGGTTGGCGGTTATCCTGGTTCGATTACTTCCGGCGACTTCAACCTTGATGGACGTCCCGATGTCGCTATTTCCGACTACTACTCAGGCAACGTTATCGTGCTACTGCGGAAAGACACAAGGGTATTTTCAACCCCGGTTGCTTATAAAGCCGGCAGTGGTCTCGAAAAAATCATTAATAATGACTTCAGCAATGACGGCTTTCCTGATCTTGCAGTTGCTGACTCCTCGGGTGGTGCAATCATAATGCTGGGGGATAGGCTC
>JBDSBP010000197.1:0-111657 GCA_039921525.1 Chitinophagaceae bacterium
ATATGAGTTTTGTTGATAAAAAAATGACACATGAGAGCAGCGCATAATTACTACATGCACATTGCAGTATCACGAAGAATTCCGGTGGTTCAATACACAGGATATGAATCCGGAAAAGAAAGAATAAAACGTCACTTTTCAAAAGCATTATTATCAAACAGAACAATGAAATCGTTTGAAATTAATTAAATATAAAGCTGCCGTATAGGCATTTTCAGGGTACGGCCTCCAATAAATTATTGTCCAAATTTTACGTGCGATCTTAATGGGTAGATCGAGATTAAAATTTTATTCGATTTCAATTAAACTAATAGAACTCGCTTGAAACATACCGTTTGTTTAATAGTAAAGCTATACCTGCCAATATCAAAGAAATATACCCACTTGTAGGTGTTTTAGTATTATGCGGGAAAGCGCCGGCATGAATTTATTCTGCCGCAGTTGCTTAAATGATCAGCCCTGGATGGCGCAGAGGGTTTTAACGAAAACATAATGATGGATTGGCGAATTTTAAATAATTTAGCCTATTAATTTTTCCTATTGATTATATTAGATCATAGACAAAATCTATTATGACTTTTACACAGTTGGAATATGTGATCGCAGTGGACACGTATCGCCACTTTGCACAGGCGGCAGGCCATTGTTTTATCAGCCAGCCAACCCTAAGCATGCAGATTCAAAAGCTGGAAAAAGAATTGGGAATTAAGTTATTCGACCGGAGCAAACAACCGGTGATCCCTACTCAGGCCGGGGTGGAAATAATAGAGCAGGCCCGGAAAATAATTGTAGAAAAAAATATGATGTGGGAGATGGTACAAAGTAAGCTGGGCGTTCTCAGCGGTGAGTTACGCATTGGAATCATCCCCACCCTGGCGCCTTACCTGTTACCATTATTTGTGCAAAATTTTACAATTAATTATCCAAAGGTGAAATTAGTAGTGCATGAAATGATGACCGAATTTATAATATCCAGGTTGCGGGAAGGGCGTATTGATGTTGGCATATTGGTAACTCCCTTACAGGAACCGGGTATTAAGGAACATGTACTATTTTATGAAGAGCTACTGGTGTACATGTCAAAGAAAAATAGTTCGTATAAGAAAGACTATATCCTGGCAAAAGATATTGATCCGGCGAAATTATGGCTATTGGAAGAAGGTCATTGTTTCCGTTCGCAGATCGTGAATTTATGCGAGCTGCATAAGGCCAGTAGAAACGGGCACCATTTCGAATATGAAGCCGGCAGTATTGAAACGCTGCGCCGTATGGTGGAGATGAACGACGGGATTACCATATTACCGGAGTTGGCCACTATGGATCTTCCGGAAAAACAGCAGCAACAGGTCCGTCATTTTAAACACCCTGCTCCGATGCGGGAAGTAAGCCTGGTGGTTCATCGCGATTTTGTAAAGAAAAGACTGGTGGAGTTGTTGAAAAAGGAGATCATTCACTCTATTCCCACAAAGATAAAAAAGAATAAGAATTCGTTGGTTGTGCCGGTTTAAATGGTTTAGAAGCAGACTTTTATCTCAAACACCATTTATGGTTTACCTAATAATGAATCAATAACCCGCGGCACTTCCGAAAAAGTATACAGGTTTCGGTGTGTGCCACCGGGAACCGTAATTAATTTATCACCGGGTTTTAAAAACTTTTTTAATTTAATGGAGTTGCTATAACGTACCACCCAGTCATTTGTGCCGTGCATTAAAATGATGGGATCTGTAACTTTCGGTAAATATTCGAAGGTGGGAAACTTATAATGTATGATCCTGTTTACGGGGTATATCGGGGCATAAAATGCTACAACTTCCGGCAGGCTGTAATAAGGTGTTTCCAATATAAGGTATCGGCAGTTTCTTATAGAAGCAAGCTGTGCTGCGATGCCTGATCCTAATGATTTACCATAGATGATAATATCATTCGCGGAAAATTTTGTCCGAGCAAGCTTGTACATCAGTAACGACCATTCATATACGCGTTTTTCGGAAAACGCTCCCGTGCTTTTGCCATAACCTGGGTAATCGATCATCCATACTTCATATCCTGATCTCGTAAAAAACGGCACAAACCGTTTATACCTTCCTATGTTAGTACGATTGCCATGAAAATAAAGCAGAATTCCTTTGGGAGTTTTAACAGGAGGCAGAAACTGGATAATGTTAATATTTGTATTTGCATCATAAGCAATATTCACCTCCCTGAAAGGGACATCGAATTTGTAGTCGTAGTCACTTGATAGTGGAACCGGGTGAAGCATTGCACTATCCTGGAACATGTAAATTCCGATCCCGATTAAACAATAAATGATAATAGTAATCTTTATCAGCCTCGCCCATTTTCTTCGTGTCATTATTCAATACTTTAAAATATCCCTGATAAAATTATGATATTCAGGGAAAGACGGCAGGTTATTATGACCGCCGCCGTGAATTCTGATTAGTGTTATTTTACGTGGATTAAGCGCCTGTAATTTTTCACTATTGGAGATGGGTATCAGGCGATCCTTTGTTCCATGCAGGATATAGGTATGGCAATTTACTTGCGTGATCCATCTGTCTGTGCGTAAATGATACCGGATCACCCAGCGAATTGGCAGTATGGGCAGAAATCGCTCTACTACTTTTGTAAAACTATAATAAGGAGCGTCCAATATAAGATACCTGGGGTTATTGTCGCTCGCGATCTTGGCGGCGAATCCGCTGCCGATGCTCCTTCCGTAAACGATGAGGTGTTGCTGTTGATATTGCTGTAAAAGCGTTTCATAAACAAATTGCATATCACTCAGCATGTCAACTTCGCTGCGTTTACCTGTGCTTTTACCAAAACCACGGTAATCGACCATTACTACATCATAATCATACCGGTAAAAATCTTTAGCGTAACGAGCCCAGCCTTTGATGCTGCGGCTGTTTCCATGAAAATATAAAATTAGTCCTTTGGGGTCTTTCCTGAAAAAATGGAGGCCGTTTATGCGAACACCCGCTTTTACATCGAAAAATAATTCTTTAAAGGGAACATCATATTTGAATATAAAACCTGCATGTAATTTTTCCGGCTTGAAAATAAATTTTTCCTGAACCAGGTACAAAATGATAACCAGTGCAACGTACCCAAAAATGATATAGGCGACTGTTGAGTTCAGGGTGATGAGGGGTTAAGGGTTAAATAAGGCTATCGGCTATCAGCTATCAGCTATCAGCTATCAGCTATCAGCTATCAGCTATCAGCTATCAGCTATCATGATGCGGCTTACTAAATTACAGTATAATTTGATGTATGGGTGCGGGAAATATAACCAATTTGAAAAAATATTACATTGACAAGTGCTGTAACGATTATTAAAGACCCTGCATTTTTTGCAGTAACTGATAGCCGATAGGTGAAAGCAGATAGCTTATTCCTCATAAACATCCACCCTTTTCAACCTTACATTCGACACGGGGGCAATTATCAATGGAAATTTTTCGATGACAACATTGGAAGGGTCTAGTCCAAACCCACGTTCCTCCGAAAGGCCCCAATCTTTAATGGTGAAGTGCAATTTCATGATTATCTGTTCAAAGAAAGGCAATTCATTATCCTGGCTCAGGTATTTTTCCATCACGATAAATTGAAAATCACCCACCACATTATTACGTTCCAGGCTCTCGTACCGGCTTGTAATATTTACTTCATTATTAAGTACCAGGTCTTCCACTACCTTCCTGAATAATAAATTAATTTTTGGTTCCATCCGGAACCCGAGGCGGAACTCTACGCGGATGATGTCATTAGGGATAATATGATAAACGGAGTATTCACAGGTATAGGGATCATCCAGTGTATTAACATGTACGAACCAGTAGATATCTGCTCTCTTGGGTTTTTTATTGAGTATGGAATAGATAATCTTATGTTCTATCTCTTTAGGATTATTCGCACTGGTTAAATAAACCAGGTGCGTGGCATGTTTAGGTACGGTTTTATCGTTGCTTAGTTCCTGGATCTGTGGGATGTAATGTTCCAGCCGCACAAATTCTATATAGCGGTTCTTGATCTTCCTGCTCCTGTACCACACATACATTACTCCAAACATAATTCCACCAAGGATTATGGTTATATAACCACCATGCGTAAACTTTTGTAATAATGCGCTGAGGTATGCCACTTCGATAATAAAATAACCTATCAGGAAAATATAAATGAGCGCGGGGTTCACCCTTTTTGAAACGAGGTAATTGGCAAACAAAATGGTTGTTGCCAGCATAGTCACGATTATAGCCAGTCCGTAAGCCGCTTCCATCCTGGAAGATTCGCGAAAATGCAATACAATAAATACACAGCCTACAAACAGCATAAAGTTTATACTGGGAATGAAAAGCTGCCCTTTTTCTTCGGAAGGGTAACGGACTTTAAGTTTTGGCCATAAATTGAGGCGCATGGCTTCGCCTATCAGCGTAAAAGATCCGGTTATCATTGCCTGGCTGGCAATGATCGCTGCGCTGGTAGCGATGATTACGCCCGCAATTACAAACCATCCCGGCATCATATCGTAAAAAGCGTTAATACCAAGGTTCATTTTAACTTCCGGCGTTATACGTAGATTTTCATGATTGGCTAACAGCGAAGCGCCCTGTCCGAAATAATTAAGCAGCAGGCATGTCTTAACATAGATCCAGGACATTCGAATATTACCCCTTCCGCAATGGCCAAGGTCGCTGTACAGCGCTTCAGCTCCTGTTGTACAAAGAAAAACGGCCCCCAATAACCAGAAACCATCAGGATACGTAATTAAAAATCGTAAAGCATAAACAGGACTAAGGGCTTTGAAGATGGTGAGGTCATCAAATATATGATAGCAGCCGAGCACGGCCAGCATAGTAAACCAGATGAACATAATGGGCCCGAACAGTTTTCCAATAGTTCCCGTTCCGAATTGCTGGAAAAAGAAAAAAAGCACCAGTATGATAAGCACTATATAAACTATCGTATTATCTCCCAGATCCCTTAAGGAAGGGAGCTTTTGTAAACCTTCCACCGCAGAAGTTATAGATATGGGTGGCGTAATGATACCATCTGCCAGCAATGCGGCGCCTCCAAGCATAGCGGGTATCACCAGCCATTTTCGTTGTCTTCGTACCAACGCGTACAGGGCAAAGGTTCCACCTTCTCCCTTATTGTCGGCCCGAAGAACCAAAAGCACGTATTTAATGGTTGTTTGGAGTGTTAACGTCCAGATGATACAGGATAATGTTCCTATAATAAGCTCTTCTGAAATAACCTTGTCATTAATAATGGAATTAAAAACATAAAGGGGGGATGTACCGATATCTCCATAAATAATTCCCAAAGCAACAAGCAAGCCGGCCGACGTTACTTTATTAAGATTCTTACCCACTATAGACTGATGTTTTAATATTGCCAGGGCTAATTACTCAGAAATCCAATCTGGTGACAAGCCACTCGTTATTACAAAGGTATAGGGAAATTGGTTTTTTAACTTTTTTGTGTATAAACTATTTTGTTCAGCTACCTGTCTTTATACATTGTTAAAAATAATAAATTTTGGCCTTTATGCCGATCTTATGAACTTGGAATGCGTTAGGATAGAAGAACAATTCCTAATTTGGTCAGTAACATGTATTTTTAAATACACAAAGTGTCTTTTATGAAGAACAAGTTTTTTGCTTGCCTGTGCTTTTTGGTTTTTTCTATACCAGCCTGGTCGCAGGCACCCCGCATTATTTATTCTGAGCCGGAGCGGGAAGATTCCCGAAGAACCGAATTTGAAGTCATTGGTAAAGTGGGGGGAAATTTTCTCGTTTATAAAAACAACCGGAATGATCATGATGTATGCGTTTACGACAACGACATGCGTTTGCTGAACAGGGTGAAATTAGAATCGTCTGACAGGTGGGTAAACGTAGATTTTATTGCTTACCCGAATTTCTGCTACATGATCTACCAGTACCAGAAACGAAATATTTTATACTGTGTGGGTGTGAAGCTGGATGGAAATGGCCAAAAAGTTGGCGCACCGATTGATCTCGATACTACACAAATTGGTTTTGCTGCCAATAATAAAATATATACAACCATCTTTAGCGAAGATAAAAAGAAGGTTATGATCTTTAAGATCAATAACCGCAACCAAAAGAATTTCTTCTTCACCAGTTTGCTTTTTAATGACCAGTTGGAACTGCTGGGCAGAAACCGTATGAATATCGCCATGGAGGAAAGGAATGATTATTTTACCGATTTCCTGCTTACGAATGAAGGCGATATGGCATTTGGAGTGTTTCGCCGCAACTCCAGTAGTGAGCAGATAACAAAGGTAATGATGGTAATTAAAACACCGGAAGCGCTGGATTTTTCTGTCAGGGATGTAGAAATCGGCACCCTTATACTGGATGAACTGAAACTGAAAGTAGACAATTCCAATAAGCGCATTTTGCTGAATGCGCTATATTATAAACAACGAAGAGGAAACATTGAAGGGCTATATTCTTTAAGATGGGATAAAGACAAAAATGTTAAAATAAATGAGAACCTCGTCACTTTTAATGATGATTTGCGGGCAGTAGCCAAAAGTTCCGAAGCAAATAAAAGGATGGCCTTTAATGACTACTTTATCAAGAATATCATTACGAGAAAAGATGGGGGTTACCTGGTAATCGGTGAATCTTTATATTCTTCTTCAAGGGGTAATACGTATAACCGTTGGAATTATAATTCCTTTGGAAATCCATGGATGTCGTCGCCACTGGATTATTACTACTGGTCTCCCATGTATTCCAGCCCCTGGTATATGCCATGGAACAGGTATGGTAATGTAAACGCCACTCGTTATTATGCGGAAAATATCATGGTGCTTTCGTTTAATAATGAAGGTGGGCTCGAATGGAGCAATGTCATTGATAAATCGCAATACGATGATGAAACCGACAATATGATCTCGTTCCAGACAATGAATACTGGTTCCGAGATCCATTTTTTATTTAACCAGTTTGAGCGAAGAACCCTTTTGTTGCATGATCAGAGTATCGGTGCCGATGGCAAGATTTTTCGTAATCCCACATTAAAAAACCTTGATAAAGGATATGAATTCATGCCACGATTTGGAAAGCAGGTAAGTTCGCGCCAGATAATAATACCCTGTCTTTACAGAAATTATCTTTGCTTTGCAAAAATTGATTTTTAATGAAAAGTTCAATAAGTGGTCGGCATCTTTAAAAACAAAAACCCTGGGAATGCTTTACTGTTGCTGCTATATGGGCTGTTTTTAAAGTTCCCCCTGTTCCTGAATCCTGTAAAACCCCTGCCAGACCAGGGTGATAATTATATTTATTTCCTGGTACTTAGGTTTTTAGAGCCGCTATCCGCGAAAATTCCGATGCTTTTTTCATTAGTGGCCTTTCTTTTGTTTTTTACCCAGGCAACCTTGCTGAACCGGATTGTGAATTCACTGAAACTCTTCCCCAAGTCAAATTACCTGGTGGGGATGTCTTTTATGCTGGTTACATCATTGGTAAAAGAATGGAATTCTTTTTCAGCCCCCTTACTTGTCAATTCTTTGATGATATGGATCTGGTACAGGATGACTGGGTTGTATAATAACAGTAACGCGAAAACAACCATCTTTAATGTTTCGGTATTAGTGGGATTGTTGCCGCTTATCTATAGCCCTACAACGGCATTCGTACTACTTTTGGTAATGGCTATGATAATGAACAGGCCACTGGATGTTACCGAATGGATGGTTGCCATACTGGGCATCATTACGCCTTATTATTTCCTTTTCGTGATATTATTCCTTTCTGATCAGTGGCAGGGCAGCAATGTCATCCCTTATTTATTATTCCATCTTCCAAAATTACCTGCTACTGTTTGGATTTATGCGGGTATGGGGTTACTATTGGTGCCTTTTTTGTCAGGCGGATATTTCGTGCAGACGAATTTAAACAAAATGCTGATCCAGGTAAGAAAGGCCTGGGGATTGCTTTTGTGGTTCTCTCTCATTTCCATAATTATCATTTTTATTAACCCGGCAGATACCTTTATGCACTGGATGTTGCTTCTTATACCGGTTGCGGCATTCCACGCTTCAACCTATTATTATGTCGCTTCCCGTTGGGTAGCATCCATATTACACTGGATAACATTTGCCGTAGCTGTTGTGATACAATATGGACTGATTTAGTTTAAGGGTCAAAGGTTAAAGTTCGCTTACTCAGATTGGGTATAGTTCAAAGTTGCGAGTATTTAAATATTTAGGTCCGTACTTTAGACTTTAAACTTTAAACTTTAAACTAATTTTGTTCCAACTTTAAACTCTAAACTAATTTCCATGAAGTTCGGTGTTGTTGTTTTTCCTGGCTCTAATTGCGACAGGGACATGCAGGATGCACTGCAAAAAGATCTGAAAAAAGAAGTAATTATGCTTTGGCATAAGGATAGCGACCTCTCCCCGTTTTCCAGGGAAGATTGCATCATATTGCCCGGAGGGTTTTCTTATGGCGATTACCTGAGGTGTGGTGCCATAGCCCGCTTTAGCCCTATGATGCAAAGTGTGATAGAATTTGCCAATGGCGGAGGAAAAGTTCTGGGGATTTGCAACGGCTTCCAGATTCTGTGCGAATCTCATCTGTTACCTGGTGTATTGTTACGCAATGCTGACCAGAAATTTGTTTGCAGGAACATTTATCTTAAAGGAGTTGGTTCACCTGATAAAGCATTAAAAATTCCTGTGGCTCATGGCGAGGGAAGATATTATGCAGATGATGCTACTTTAGATGCGCTGGAAAATGGGCGGCAGGTGATTTATACTTACTGTGATGAAAATGGGAATAGTACGGAAGCCTGCAATCCCAATGGCGCGGCCCGCAATATCGCAGGTATATGCAATGCCCAACGAAATGTATTCGGAATGATGCCCCATCCGGAGAGAGCCAGTTCCGAAGAGTTGGGAAATACCGATGGCAGAATTATATTAAAAACTCTTTTGATGAACTGAGACTTTGATCTGTAGCCGCGGATTTACCAATTTTATAGAATCTTTTGCATTCAATAGCTGACCTTTGTGCCTGTTCATCCCTTCATAACAAATAATCTCTTCATGAAAAAGACTTTACTCTTTTTGGTATTATTATTTACTGGTTTTGTGTCTATGTCACAGTCGGAGAAAGCCGTTAAATGGAACTACGAGGTCAAAAAAATTGCAGACAAAACATATGAAATTCATATGATTGCTAACATCAGCGGCGATTATCACTTATACGCGCAAAATGTTGGGGTTGATGGGCCGGCGCCAACAACGTTTACATTTTCTAAAAACCCGTTGATATTGCTTGATGGAAATGTTAAGGAAATAGGAAAAGTTATTAAAAAATTTGAAAGCGTATGGGGAGGCAATGTTAGTTATTATGAAAAAACCGTGAATTTTGTACAGGTGGTGAAGTTAAAAGCAAATGTAAAAACTAACCTTGCCGGCAAAGTTGAATTTATGGTCTGCGATGAAAAACAATGCCTTCCACCTAGTAATGTGGACATTAAAGTTAATATTGGCGGATAATATAATATGCAAAACACCTCCTGTCTTGTAACGAGTTCTTATAATAGAACTCGTTTGTTTTATAAGGTCAATTCACGATAATGAAATTTTACGCCCGTTTTCTGCCAGCTGTCTTTTTTATATTTACCACAATCACCTCTCTTTCTCAGGATACTGCAGCCGAAAAAGTCATTGAATGGAAATTTGGTTCAATTACTCAATCAGGGGAAGAATACACTCTTGTTATTAAAGGCAAAATTGAGCCGGGGTGGAAACTGTTTTCCACAAAAATGAAAGATGATGAACCTAATTCACGAATATCGCTTGATAGCACAACGTCTGCTTTTGCTTCAATTGACGGAATTGTTGAAAGCGATAATTTGCAACTTCACAAAGAACCTGTTTTTGACAATAGCGAAATAAAGTATTTTGAGAAGGAGGCAGAGTGGCATGTAAAGCTGCATGTAAAAGATAAGGGTGAAGTAATTAAGGGAATATTGACCTATATGGCTTACAAGGGACAAGAAGTAATGGGGCCGGAAGAAATTCCCTTTCGTTTTTCTTTTGATGCTTCCGGTAACCTGGTAGAACAAGCTGCTGGTATCCAGGAATCAGCTGCAACGGCCCGGTCTATAAAAAGAGAATCGATTGATATTAACAACCCCGCCGAACAATGCGGCGGAACTGGCACGGAAAGCAACGCTTCTAAAAGTTTATGGGGAATATTTTTCTTAGGATTTCTCGGCGGTCTCGTAGCCCTGATCATGCCCTGTACCTTTCCCATGATTCCGCTTACGGTTTCTTTTTTCACGAAAAAGGCTGCTACCCGGTCAAAGGGAATTTTTAATGCAAGCATGTATGGCTTTTTTATTTTCCTGATTTACGTTTTGTTAAGCATCCCTTTTTACTTTCTTGATGCCGGTAGTTCCGACATACTGAATAATATTTCTACCAATGCCTGGCTGAATGTTTTTTTTGCGACCGTCTTCCTGGTATTTGCTGTTTCGTTCTTTGGTTATTTTGAGATTTCCCTTCCGAGTAGCATGACCAATACGGTAGATGCAAAATCTAATCAAAGTAGTTTGGGTGGCATCTTCTTTATGGCCCTCACTCTCGCCATTGTATCTTTCTCCTGTACGGGTCCCATATTGGGGTCCTTATTGGTGGGCGCTTTAAACCAGGATGGTGGCGCGGTGCAACTGTCGGTGGCCATGGCTGGTTTCGGGATTGCTTTAGGACTACCTTTCGCTTTATTTGCCTTATTTCCTCATTGGCTTAGCTCTCTTCCCAAGAGCGGCGGTTGGATGAATTCTATAAAAATAGTCTTTGGATTTATTGAACTTGCGCTGGCAATTAAATTTTTATCCAATGCGGATCTTGTTGAACACTGGGGCGTACTAAAACGGGAAGTCTTTTTTGCTATCTGGATCATTGTAGGTATATGTCTCGTTTTATATTTATTCGGCATATTGAAATTCAAACACGATCCACCACCCCCCAAACTTGGTAAATTAAGAATAGGCTTCGCTTTAATTTTTCTTGCTTTTACTATTTACCTCTTGCCTGGTGTAACAAAAACAAAATATGCAAACCTTTCATTGATTAGCGGTTTCCCGCCACCGTTATCCTATAGCATTTATGGAAAAGACCTGGTGAAAATATGCGGTGTAGAACCAACCGTAATAAATAATTACGAAAAAGCATTACAATTATCAATAGCACAAAATAAACCGGTATTGATTGATTTCACTGGGTGGGCATGTGTAAACTGCCGCAAAATGGAAGAAAATGTATGGCCCGATCCTTCGATCAAAGAGTTGATTGAAAAAAATTTTATACTGGTTTCTTTATATGTTGATGATAGAGAAATGCTGCCTGAAACGGAGCGATTTCTCTACACGTCTTCAGACGGGTCTAAAAAAAAGATCGCTACCATAGGTGATAAATATGCTACATTCCAGGACGTAAATTTCAGAGTTCAATCCCAACCATATTATGTAATTGTAAACGGGAATGAAAAACTACTTACAAACCCCGTTGCTTATACACCTGTGAAGAAAGACTATGAGAATTGGCTCCGTTGCGGTTTGAAAGCATTCAAAGAAACGGGAAATAAAGGAATAGGTAAATTATAACCCGACATCTGATGTACAATGACTAATGGCATGTCAATCATAAACTGTTGGTTATGTTGGCTATCAGCTATCAGCTATCGGGAAAACAATGCGATAAATAATTTCCTCCTGGTAGCTGAAGACTGATAGCCAAAGCGCCATTTTAAAGTGGGCATAACACTTGGTATCTTAAGAAGATATTATCCGTCAATATCGTTTGAACTAAGGGTCAGACTCAATTCAAACCTATAAGGTTTGAACTAGTAGTGCCTGCACTAAAAACGCAAACCTTACAGGTTTTTATGCGTCAGTTCGCTAATCAATCATTGATCACAACGAAATCCCGAATTTTCATTTATACAAATAAAGCCTGCCTGGTGAACAAGTGCCGCGACTTTAAGAGTCAATCAAATATTTCAGCAAGCGACAATAAAAATGCCCCGTTACACAAATACGGGGCATTTAATTAGGCGTCATTCTGGTCCAACCTTCCGTATGGCAAGCAAATAAAAGTTACGGATGGAAGATCAGAATGACAATATCTTTTTTTAATTAATGAGTGAAGGTAACGTGTTGGAATGTTTGCAAACTGAAAGTACTGTTAATATTAATTAAAAATTACATATTTAACCAACCAGGTTAGTTTGTTATAAAACTATGCGCTTTTCAAGCATCATTTTTCTCAGGTTAATTAGTCCATACCGCATCCTGCCCAAAGCGGTATTTATGCTGCAATTCGTGAGCGTTGCTATTTCTTTAAAGCTTAATTCCGCAAAATGCCGCATTATAATCACTTCACGCTGATCTTCGGGTAACAGTTCAAGCATTTTTCGTATCCTGTCGTGACTTTGATCTTTCATCATTTTCTCATCAGCGGCTTCTTCCGTGAAATTAAGCACTTCAAAAATGTCGTGGTCATCGCTTGTTTTGATAACAGGGGTGCGTTTTACCTTCCTGAAATGATCTACGCAAAGGTTATGCGCAATACGTACGGCCCACGGCAGGAATTTGCCTTCTTCTGTATAACGACCTCCGCGAATGGTATCTATCAGCCTGATCAATACATCCTGGAAAACATCTTCAGCCAGGTATTTATCCCTTACTAAAAAGAGAATAGAGCTATACAGCTTATCTTTATGGCGAATAACAAGTGCTTCAAAAGCAAGTAAATCCCCCTCCATAAATAATTGGATAAGCTCATGGTCTGTCTTAAGGTAAAATGATTTCATAAACTTCTACAACTTTTTATAATAAATTACGAATCGAAAAGATGGGGAATTAAACAAAAAGTAGAAGTTTGTGCAATAGGCAGAATATTTTCATCAAGTTTTAGGTACAAATCACATCTAAAAATAGTATATTTCTTCAATGTGGCAACATTTTTTGGAAATCTTTTTTAACTTTTAATCTTAGTACTTGTTACCAAGATAGTTAGGAATTCAAGTTTTATTTTGACGGCCCCAAAAAGGCATGTTTTGAAATTTAATATACCTTGTTTATTATTTAATTAATTGATTATGATCAACTCATTCAATTTTCACCATTTTCGAAATTTGTATATGTTCTCATAGAATTGCGCACTAATTACTAAAACGAGTGTGTTCCTAAATTTTTTAGTTTTACGGTACGAAATCGTGTTTGACGAGCAAATTCAAAAAAATTTACTTTATTATATATTATGGCAGTTGCAAGTAAAAGCGCAAAGAAAAAAACAAGCGAATCACCTGGAAGTTTAAATAATAACAATATCCTGATTAAGGGTGCGAGGGTTCATAATCTTAAAAATGTTACCGTTGAAATTCCCCGTAACAAATTAATCGTGGTAACCGGTGTGTCTGGTTCGGGAAAATCATCGCTTACTATCGACACTTTGTATGCCGAAGGACAACGCCGATATGCGGAGAGTCTAAGCTCTTATGCCCGCCAGTTCCTGATGCGCATGAATAAACCGGATGTGGATTTTATAAAAGGTTTGTGTCCGGCAATTGCCATTGAACAGAAGGTTATTTCCCGTACACCGCGTTCTACGGTGGGAAGTATGACGGAAATCTATGATTACCTTCGGTTGCTTTATGCCAGGATCGGGCAAACCATATCTCCAATTTCTGGAAGAAAGGTTAAAAAGGATGATGTTACCGATGTTATAAATGCCATTAGTTCTCTCAGTGCCGGAGATAAAGTTTTGCTGCTGGTTGAATTCAGGCAACATAAAAACCGTGATGTTAAAGAGGACCTGAATATTCTAATGCAAAAAGGTTTTTCAAGAATCTATAGCGAAAAGCAAATATTACGCATTGAAGATCTCCTGGAAGAAAACGCACCAGTTTTTAAACTAGCTTCTTCTTCTTCGTCAGACACTAATCCGGCAGCCTTTTTATTAATTGACAGGCTGGTGGTAAAGGATTTTGATGAAGACGACAGGCATCGGATGGCTGATTCGGTTGGCATAGCTTTCTATGAGGGTGAAGGCGAGGTATACCTGGAAGTTAACGGTAAGCATATTCAACACTTCTCTAATAAATTTGAGTTAGACGGTATTGTGTTTGAAGAACCAGTACCTAACTTATTCTCCTTTAATAATCCTTTTGGTGCATGTCCTACCTGCGAAGGTTTTTCTCTGGTGCTTGGCATTGATGCAGATCTTGTTATCCCTGACAAACGTTTAAGTGTGTTTGAAGGAGCTGTAGCTCCCTGGAAAGGTGAAAAGTTAAGCCGCTGGAAAGACGAATTTGTTAAGGCCGCAAAACATTTTGATTTCCCGGTTCATAAACCCATATTTGATCTAACAACGGCTCAGTACAAATCTTTGTGGGAAGGAAATCAACACGTAAATGGTATCAACGCATTTTTTAAAGAGGTGGAACAAAATTTGTACAAAGTGCAATACCGCGTTTTATTAAGCCGGTACCGGGGCAGAACCAGTTGCCCCGATTGTGGTGGTTACCGGCTGCGTAAAGAAGCGTTGTATATAAAAGTAACCAACAGGCATATCGGCGAGTTGTGTGAAATGCCCGTAAAGTATCTTCAAGTTTGGTTCGATGAACTTATATTGAATGACCAGGAGAAACAAATAGCCAAACGCATTTTGATTGAAATTCAATCACGGATTAAAACACTGCTCGATGTTGGACTGGGATATCTAACGCTGAACCGCCTGGCAAATACGTTAAGCGGTGGCGAGAGCCAGCGTATACAATTAACCAGGAGCCTCGGAAGCAATCTGACTAATTCTTTGTACATTCTTGATGAACCATCTATTGGATTACATTCGAGAGATACTGCGAGGCTGATACGGGTGCTAAAATCACTGAGAGACCTCGGCAACACAGTAGTGGTAGTAGAGCATGATGAAATGATGATGCGTGAGGCTGATCATATTATCGATATGGGGCCACTTGCCAGTCACCTGGGCGGAGAAGTAGTGGCAGCAGGCAATTACCAGGAGATTATTGATAACCCCGAAAGCCTCACCGGAAAATACCTGAAAGGGGTGTTACGCATCGAACCTCCTAAAACTGTTCGCAAAAAAACGAGTTCGATCCACGTGCTCGGTGCAATGCAGCATAATCTTAAGAATATTGATGTAGAGTTTCCATTAAATATGTTATGTGTGATTAGCGGCGTAAGCGGCAGCGGTAAAACTACATTGGTAAAACAAATTTTATATCCTTCTTTACAAAAACTGAAGGGCGAGTATGCTGATAAGGTAGGTTTGCATAAAGCAATAACGGGCGATGTAGATAGTATCAGCCAGATTGAAATGATTGACCAGAACCCTATCGGCAAATCATCAAGAAGTAATCCTGTTACCTACATCAAAGCATACGATGAGATCAGGGATCTTTTTGCAAAACAGCCGCTCAGCAAAATTCGCGGATTTCTACCAAAACATTTTTCGTTTAATGTAGATGGGGGACGCTGTGATGCGTGTAAGGGCGAGGGTGAACAAGTGGTGGAGATGCAGTTCCTGGCGGATGTTCATTTAACCTGCGAGGTATGTGGCGGAAAGAGATTTAAGGAAGAAATACTGGAAGTGCAGTATAAGGGAAAGAGTATTTATGATGTACTGGACATGAGCGTGGAAGAAGCTATTGTTTACTTTGGCAACGAAAGGGAGGTCATAACAAAAATAAAACCACTTAGTGATGTAGGGCTCGGCTACATAAAACTTGGACAGTCGTCCGATACTTTATCTGGCGGGGAAGCCCAGAGAGTGAAACTGGCATCTTTCCTGGGTAAAGGAAAAAGCCAGGGCCATATTCTTTTCATTTTTGATGAGCCAACCACAGGCTTACATTTTCATGATATTAAAAAACTATTAATTTCATTTAATGCACTGATAGAGCAGGGGCATTCTGTGATAGTTATTGAGCACAATACCGACGTTATAAAAAGTGCCGATTGGATAATTGACCTCGGACCAGAAGCAGGTGATGCGGGTGGATACGTGGTATATAGCGGTCGTCCCTCAGGATTAAAAAATGTACCCGAAAGCGAAACGGGCAAGTTTATGTAGAAACAGGTGTGAGGTGTGAGGTAAGAAGTAAGAGGTTTGAGGTATGAGTTTGGCTATCAGCCTTCAGCTATCATCTTTGGTCAACAGTTTGGTCCGATGTCACATTGGTTTTAATGATCGATAATGTGAAGTTGACAAAGCTCCGGTGGGAGCGCAGGGTGGGTAGAAAAATAGATTTTTGCATTTCTGCTCCTGGCCGAGCAATAATCCCGGTAATATGGCGGTTTTACTTCACACCTCACACCTCATACTTCACACCTCATGCCTCATACCTGATCCCTCACACGTTATCTCAGCCTATCCAAACTCTTCACAAGCCTCTCATCTTTATAAATTCCGCGAGTGGCAAGTATAAAGAAGATAACCATTGCAATAGGAAATAATCCTCCCCAATAGTAAGACCCCTTCACAAGAGCATTGGCTGATTTGAAATTTTCGACAAGCAACACCTCCAACCCGATAAGGAGAATGGAAAGAATTATCCCCAAAACGCTCAGTTTAAACTGGAGCGTACGTTTTTTAAAGAGAAAGATACAAAACAAAGCCAGGCCAGCCAGGCAAATGCTTACCGCGAATAGTAAAAGGCTTTCTGTGGCCAAAACATTTTTAACCATGTTATTGGAAAGCGTGCCTATGAATATAGGGACCTGTGTTAGTGCAATACCGCAAACGGCCGCAATTAGTAGCCACACTGATTGTATACGTTGAATCATATATAAAATATTTCGATTGCAAGTTATCTAAACAAATTGGATTTAGCGGGAGGGTATCAATTCCAATCAAAAATAGCGATCAGTTTTCAATCAGTTGCCAGGATCCAAAAAATTGATTTAGAAATTTACCCAAGCACCCCGTAAAAGCATTTCTCGAACGTCCATTTCGCCATAAAAGGCATGAAACTCAACAAACAATGAATGAAGCTAAACGAAAAAATGTAAGTATTTTTACTTAAATTGTCTCGTATTTGAACCACAACCTATGCTTTTATGATTTTCCCAAAATTATTGTTTCAAAAAGCTGAACGGGAAATAATTGAAAGACTTTTGCAAAACGGGATTGTGAAAAGGAAGGCGGAAGATGACCTGTTTAAGATGTATACTTATTTTATCAGGGAAGGTTCACGGAAATTCTCCCTTTCCGAAGATGAAGCTATTGATGCTTATTCCGATACCATTCTCATTACGATAGAAAAAGTATGTAATTTTTCTTTTAAGGCCGAATCCTCGCTAAAAACATATGTTTATCAGATATTCCATAATAAATGTGTTGACCTAATCCGAAAAAAGACGACTAATAAAAATAGCGTACATCAAACGGTTTCAATCAATGACCTGTTGATACAAATTCCCGATGCTGCAAAACCGATCATTCAACAAATGGCGGAAAAATCAAATTGGGAGTTGATAAAAAGCAGGCTAAATGAAATGGGTGGAAACTGCAGACAGCTATTGTTATTGTTCGCTGACGGATATTCGGATAAAGACATCGCAATAACATTATCTTACAAGACCGCCGACGTGGTAAAAACAAGCCGCCTCCGTTGTGTTGAGAAATTACGCCATTTGTATAAAAGCGGAAATTAATTGGAATATTATGGATAGTTTTGAATACATTGATAATTACTTTAAAGGGGCAGCGCTTCAGGAGCAACAACTAAAATTCGAAGAGCGCCTGATGACAGACAATGAATTTGCAGAAAATGTCGCTTTTTACATAAGCACCCTACAGGTGGCGCGTCATCAAAATGAGGCGGATAAGAAAAAACGCTTCAGGGAAATATATTACGAAAATAAGACAGAACTATCAGGTAGCCCGGTAAGAAGATTACGTCCCTATGTACTTTCAGCAGCGGCTGTTTTAGCCGCTTTATTTCTCGGCCTCTACTTATATCTGCAACCGGCAGAACCATCCAAATTAGCCGGCAAATATATTAGTACGCATTTAGGGACAATGGGTGTGCAAATGGGCGACAATTCGAATCCCATGCAAATGGCTAAAGACATGTATAATAATAAAGATTACCCGGGGGCATTGCAAAAATTTGAGCAGGTAATTAAACAGGATTCTTCTAATTATGAAGCAAGGGAATTGGCGGGAACTGCGGCTTTGCAAATGAAGGATTTTGATAAAGCGCTACGGTATTTTAAGGAGGTTGCAGATAATACAGAATTGCGGGTTAATACAGGAAAATTCTACCAGGCGCTTACATTGATGACACGAAACATGCCGGGCGATAATGAACAATCTAAAGTAATATTGCAGCAGGTAATAAAAGATGATTTATACGGTAAGGAAGATGCGCTTATATTTCTTAAAAAATTTTAATTAATTATCTACGATAAACATTTATTAAAATGGCTAAAGATGTGAAATCAGCAACCGATGGAATAACTAATTATAAGGTTAGTTCCGATGCAATACCGAAAGGAACTGTGTTTACTGAATGGGATATATTATTTGAAGATAATGTATCGATTAAAAAAAGGGAGCAAATTATAGAAAGACTTTTTAATAAGGTCCTTAAGTTCAAGGTTAAAGATAAAACAGTAACCACCTCACTGAAGTATCAAAGTTTCAAATCTGAAACCAATGATTATTTATATATTTTGAGAGTATACAGGGAATCTAAAAAGCCTATTACTACCAGGCGTTCTGCAAAACCCACAAAGGACGCTTTGGCCACCGTTGATTTGGGGCCTATACGTACACCCGGTCCTCCTCTTCCCAGGCCACCTGCAGGAGTATTATCAATAACTGACACCGTTGGCCTAAACCCTTCTGCATAAGGGTAACCAAACTGGTTTACTAGCATGCATAAGTATCAACTAACTTTTTTACTATTATTATTTTTGTTCCCTTTATTTTTATCCGGTCAGTGCCCGGATAAAAAATGGTTATGGGAAAGGATTATTTTCCTCAAAGATTCTTCCAAAGCGTCCCCCAAACTACAGTTGCAGGAATTGCTCAAGTACGAATCTTCCATGCATAATTGTACTTACCAGAATGATTCTACCAGGATTCTGTTGCTTCAGCGCATTAGCGGTTTATCGGGGGAAGTTTCGGAATACATCCAGGCAATAGATTATATCCGCAAGGCTATAAATATAATTTCATTAAATCCACACAATTCTTCCATAAATCGCAATTACCAGGTAAGGAATTACTATAGCCTTGCCTCGATGTATAATTCATTAAATAAAACGGCGGATAAAATAAAGGCTTATGACAGTTGTATTGCTGTAGCAGTTCGATTGAAGATAGTTAATATATATTTTCTTATAGCCCTTCTGGATAAAGTTACCTACCTGAACGATGTCGGCGAATACAGTCGTAGCATTATTTATGCAAAAATCGGTGAAACGATGAGTTATCAATATATTCCTGAAAAAGGAATGGATATATATGGTACAGCCACTCAATATTCCCTAAGCTTTGTAATTCAACACGTGAACGCTCTCCTTGTTCTAAAGAGAAGCGATGAGGCGGGAATTCTGCTGACGCATAAAATGGAGGAATGTAAAAAACGGGGTGCCATCGAATATCTTGGGTCATTTTACGAGCAATATGCGATGACCAAAATGCAAAACAAAGACTACAAAGATGTAATTTCTTATTTCAATTTGGCGCTTAAATATAACCGGGCACAAAAATACACATTGGGCTGCAAGGTTAATATTCATAATATAGGGTATTGTTATTATGAGATTTATAAAGACGATACAAAGGCTTTATTCTATTATAAAAAGGCGCTTGAGTATGTAAATACCGATCCCAATCTAAATAAATTTGATTCTATAATCTCTCTAAGTATCTACACAAGTATCGCTAATGTTTTTGTTCGCAGGGCGAAGTTCGATTCAGCACAATACTATTTTCAATGTGCTTTTAATCAGATAAAAAAAGGAACAAATGAAACCGAAGTTTTGAATATTCCTTTGGATGACTTTATACAAAATCAAAAAGTAGAATATCTCAGTTCATTATTCATTGATAAAGCAGATTCTTACTACAAACAAATTAAAGCCACTAACAACGCATCTGCCATTAAAGAAGCAATTCGGATTTACAAAGTAACGGACCTTTTGTTGGAGCGGATAAAAACGCGCCAGTCTGAAATGCAATCCAAAATTTTCTGGCGTATGGGCACTCACCGTTTATACGATCAAGCCATTGATGCCTGCATAACCGGAGGTAAACAGGAAGATGCTTTTTATTTTTTTGAAAAAAGCCGTTCGATATTATTATATGATCAGATTAAGGAACAGCGATGGATTGGTGAGAATGACATAACAAAACAACTGGAGCTAAAAAACAAAATAAGCAAGATAGATATAGAACTGAGTAAAGCCGACCCGGCCTCGAAGTATTTTACGGAACTTCAAAGTAAATCACTCGCGCTTAAACAAGAGCAGGATAATTTAATTCAGAAGATCAAGGAACGCAATCCTTTGTATTATCAAAGTTTTTTGGACACAAATTTCATCTACCTAAAAGATGTACGCAGGCATATTCTACAAAACCACCAGGCACTTGTCGAAATTTTTGCGGGAGACAGCACGGTATATGCAATGATCATTACGAATGATAATATTTATTTTAACAGGATAAATAAAAAGGCTTATGACAGTGTTGTAAATCTTTGCATTTCTTATATGTCAGATCCGGTTTTATTAAACAGGAACAACCAGTTTAATTTATTTGCAAAAAGCTCCCGCTACTTATATGACCTGATCTTTCAACATAAAAAATTGCCTGATGGCAGGATTATTATTTCTCCAGACGGGCGCTATTTTCCCTTTGAAGCGTTGGTAACGGGTTTTGAAGGGAAGGAACCAGTTTATTTTCTTCAAAACCATGCAGTAAGTTATACGTATTCCGCCCGTTTCCTAATGAACGAATTCGCATCATCAAAACGTAGCTCTGGAAATTTTATGGGGGTAGCGCCCGTCAGATTTCCTGAAAAACTGCATTTGTCCCCTTTACTGGGCAGTGATCAATCCGTTGAAAGGCTGCAATCTTTTTTCGGTGCCTCAGAAGTGCTTATTGCCGATAAAGCTACAAAAGATAACTTCCTGGAAAAATTTGGACGCTACCAGATAATTCAGTTGTATACTCATTCTTCCGACAGCAGCAGCAAAGGCGAACCGGAAATCCATTTTGTAGACCAACCTTTATATCTATCGGACCTTCAGAGTGTGTCGCAACCAATAACAAAACTTGTTGTTCTTTCTGCCTGTGAAACGGGAATTGGGCATTTTTACCAGGGTGAGGGCGTATTTAGTTTTAACAGGGCATTTGCGGCATTAGGTATTCCTTCCTGTATTACCAATTTATGGTCCATAGACAATGAATCCACCTATCTATTGACCGAATTGTTTTATGAAAATCTTTCTTCCGGACTTGCCATCGACAAAGCGCTGCAGCAGGCTAAGTTAACATTTATCAAAACATCTCCGGGAAAAGGCCGATTGCCTTATTTCTGGGCAGCGACGATTCTTGCCGGGAAAACAGATGCCATAGACTTTAAAAAGAAATCAAAAGCATCATGGATGATTCCAATTGTAGTTGGGGTTGCAGGTATTTTTTTATTGTTTACGATAATTCGAAAAAGACGTAAATAAGAATGATCGATATTGATAAGGTTCTTTCCAATTCCCCTCTCAGGGTTAAAGGAAAGAACCTTGAGGACTTTTCTAATTCACACTCATCATTAAGCCGTAACCAATAGCTCCGGGTACAAAGGAAATTGCTCCATATATTCTTTAACTTCATGGCGAACAGTACCTATCAGCTTTTCGTCATCTGAATTTGTTAATACTTTTTCAACAGCATCTACCACAAATTGCATGTGCTCTTCTTTCATTCCCCTGGTAGTTATAGCCGGAACTCCTACCCGGATACCGGATGTAACAAACGCAGATTTGTCATCAAAGGGCACCATGTTTTTATTAAGAGTAATTTCTGCTTTACCCAACACCTGCTCTGCCTTTTTTCCGCTGATATTTTTATTACGAAGATCAATGAGCATTAAATGATTATCGGTACCGTCAGAAATGATTTTAAAATCTTTCTTCATAAATGCCTGCGCCATCACCTGGGCATTCTTTATTATCTGCTGTGCGTACGTGGTAAACTCATCACTAAGAACTTCACCAAAGGCAATGGCTTTTGCGGCGATAATGTGTTCTAACGGTCCTCCTTGTGTGCCTGGAAACACCGCCATATCTATGAGGTTGCTCATTAACCTAAGTTTACCCTTTACATCTTTTAAGCCCAAAGTGTTTTCCGAATCTTTTTGAATCAAAATCACGCCGCCTCGTGGCCCGCGTAGTGTTTTATGGGTGGTGGATGTTACAAAATGACAATGTTCGAAGGGAGAATCCAATAACCCTTTTGCTATTAATCCGGCGGGATGAGCCATATCACAAAGTACGAATGCTCCCACTTCATCAGCTAACTTGCGGATCCTTGCATAATCCCATTCACGGCTGTATGCGGAGGCGCCACATATAATTAACCTGGGCTTTTCTTTGCGGGCCACCTCTTCCATCATTTCATAATCAACCAGGCCAGTTTCTTTTTTGACGCCGTAAAAATGAGGCTGGTATAATTTTCCGCTAAAATTTACAGAAGATCCATGCGTTAAATGGCCGCCCATGCTGAGATCAAGCCCTAAAATTTTATCTCCGGGTTGCAGTATTGCTAGCATAACGGCTGCGTTGGCCTGTGCTCCACTGTGCGGCTGCACGTTGGCATATTCGCAGTTAAAGATCTGTTTTAACCTGTCTATGGCCAATTGTTCAGTTTGATCAACAATTTCACAGCCGCCATAATAGCGCCGACCCGGGTAGCCTTCCGCATATTTATTGGTCATTACATTTCCCATTGCCTGTATAACCTGGAGTGACGTGAAATTTTCGGAAGCGATCAACTCTATGCCATGACGTTGACGTTCCAACTCTTTATCAATTAAATCAAATACAACCTGGTCTCTTTGCATGAAAAAGTTTATTAATGAATAATGGTTACCAGCCAAGAGCTGATAGAGCCGCAAAAATACTTACCAATGTTCTATCCACAAGATTTTTTATCCAACACTCACTCTCTAATTGAATATTGCCCTCCTGCAAAACTGTCGTAATTCAAAGAACAAAAAACCCCTTCGTATTTGAGGGAAAAAAGAATAGAGTAATAATATTTAGGTAAATTCACTCATTTTTTGGCTTATCCTACACTTATTACTCGGTGATTATAGTATATAACGGAAAGAAACCGTACGTTTGCCGGTTATGCAATCGTTTACATACGGCGAGAGAGCATTCAATTATAATCAGCTGAAGTCTTTATACATTATAAATTGTGATAAGTTCGAAAACTCAGATTGTGATTACGGATGATTTATTTATTAGAATGAACTTGGGTAAGCGAATGCTTGCCCAAAATGGTACCGGGGTTAAAAGCCCCAATTTACTGTCGGATTTAACTCAACCCGGCATTAATACATAAATTTTTTATTGGATGAAAGCTATAATTCCCGTAGCAGGAGCTGGCACTAAATTACGTCCTCATACTTATACACAACCGAAAGCGCTGATTCCACTCGCAGGAAAAACTATTCTCAGTATCATAATAGATCAGCTTCTAAATGCAGGTATTAATGAATTCATTTTCATTATAGGATACCTGGGCGACAAAATACAGGATTACGTAAATGAGCGATATCCTAACCTTATTACACATTTTGTTCAGCAAAATGAAAGGCATGGCATTGGTCATGCTATTTCGCTGACCAGGAAACTGGTGGGTGAGGACGAAATATTCATCGTTTTGGGAGATTCAATTTGCGAGTACAATGTAAAAGACGTGCTGGACAGTCAGCATTCAGTGCTGGGAGTGAAACGGGTAGATGACCCCCGTGATTTCGGGGTTGCTGAAATTTCAGAAGATGGATTCATTAGTCGTGTCGTGGAAAAACCACAGATTCCAAAATCAAATATGGCTCTTGTTGGCATTTACCGAATCAAGGAAACACTCATATTATTCGAATGCCTGCAAAATAATATCAGCAACAACCTGATGAGCCATGGTGAGTATAACCTTACAGACGCTATTGAATGCATGATTCGGCAGGGAGCCATCATACAACCTCACAAAGTGCAGAACTGGTTCGACTGTGGCAAAAAAGAAACCCTGCTGCAAACCAATGCCACTCTTTTAAAAAAGCTGGGACATACTATAGCCGACGATCATATTTTTGCCAATACCATCATCATACCACCAGTTAGTATTGCTGCGGGGTGCGACATAAAAAACTCCATTATCGGGCCCAATGTAGCTATAGGGGAAAGGGTAACAATTAACTATTCTATCGTAAAAGATTCCATTATCGGCGCTTTTGCCAACCTGAATGATATTGTACTTACACATTCATTAATCGGCAGTGATACCGAACTCAAAGGGGAAAGCCGCAGTCTGAATATCGGAGATAATACAGAAATTGATCTTGGAAAAAGTTGACAAGGGGTTTTTAGCAGTTCATATACTAAAATCAACCATTGTCGAATTGGCTATAGCTTTCCTCAAAGCATCTTCTTACCTTTGTTACGGCTTATTCTTATTACAGTTTTCGAAATTTATCAGCCAGGTTTGCTTTACGTTAATCCGGAATATTTAAAACCTGACAGACTGAAGAAGATAATGATAAAGATAAAATAGGAAAGGCAGCGGATTGAGGTTTCTGCCTGTCATGGTTAAGTAAATAAGTGGCTTTTGGAATGGCTGATATATTAGCCGGTTGATAAAGTACGAGGATCTTGTTTTTAAAGAATTGTAACATATCATCAGCAAGTTACGTTTCAGAAAATTAAGGTATCAGTAAATGAACTCCTTTACAAGAACCATCATAAATTGTTTTTATGGGCAATTTCAAACAGTTATTAATGTTGCTGATAGTTGTATGCTTCAGCCAGTTATTAAAAGCAAATAACGGTGAAAACGGTGAAAAGAAAAGCATTGAAGTTTGCGTTCATGGATATGTTATGGATGCTGTAACCCGCAAACCTGTTACCGGTGTTACAGTTTCTGTTTCGTCTGGTAAAATTCGGGCAGGCAAGGAAATACAATCGGATGCAGCGGGCTGTTTTACTTTCGCAAAACTGCCCCCGGGAAACGTAACCTTAATGTTTGAGAAAAAAGGGTATAAATTATTTAAACGGGATCTGGTATCCGTTAAAGAAGGCACTGTGACAAAAATATCAGTCGATTTTCAGCCCGTTGAAGACGGGGGTAATGAAATGTGGCATCCACTTTTAAAATTGCTGGATTAATAAAGTATAACATCATTAAAGTACAAAGGGGCCAAACAGGCCCCTTCTTTATTATAAAAATTTATGTTGAATTATTTGTCATTATTAATTCTAATATTACCCTTCTCCTTTTTAAGATGTAAAGGTTCTTTTTTGATATATGATTTATAGCGGTCATGTATTTCCTGGGATTGCTTTTTACTATTAATAAGCAACGATCGATCCTGGTAATCGATCCTGTAATCTACTTTGCTGTTAAGTAACCCGTCGTTCTCCATTAGAGAAATCATGGTTTTATAATTCTTTAATTCTTCTTTGACTTCAATTATTTCATCCCTGGCTTTTGAAAGCTCATTTTGCAAATAACGCTTTCGTAATATCCAAACATCCTAAATTCAGCCTAAGCATCCCGGTCAACTTTTTCTAAAGGCCCATTTCGTCATTTCCCTCCAGGTAACTTTTTTGCCGTACATTAAAATTCCGGTACGATATATTTTTGCCGTGAGCCATGTAAACAATAGAAAGCTTAATATGAGCAGAAACATGGATAGCGTAAGTTGCCACCATGGCACATCATATGTAATTCTGCCCATCATAACAATAGGTGAGGTTAAGGGAAACAAACTTCCAAAAACAGCAAGGTTGCTATCAGGATCACTGGCGGCTTTTGTCATGATCACAAACCCTAGTATAATAGGCATCATAATTGGAAATACGAGCTGCTGTGCTTCCTGTTGGTCTTCACTAACTACGCTTCCTACAGCCGCAAACAAGGAAGCGTACATTAAGTAGCCACCGATAAAGTAAAAGATAAAACACAGAACGATTTTTAAAATGTTCAGGGCTCTTATACCTTCTGTTATTGTCACCAGTACAGAGGTAGAACCGGTTGAAGGAATGGTTGTTGAACCAATGGCCTGGTCTTGCAAGTGACCAAACATAGAGGGGAATATCAGCGGAACGATTAATTGTAAAATAGCCATTAAAATAATCCATATAGCAAATTGAGTTAATCCTACACCGCCGATACCGATAATCTTACCCATCATTAATTGAAATGGTTTAACCGAACTCACTATTACTTCAGCAATGCGGTTCATTTTCTCTTCCATAACACCGCGCATTACCATGGTGCCATAAATAAGCAGGATCATATAGATAAGAATGCCGGCTGCAAACGACACTGCAAAGGCCACGCCGGCAACACTTTTTTTGCTGCCACCCTTCGCTGAATCTACCGTATTATCAATGGAAATATCTGAGCTAATAGCCTTATATTTTTCCGGATCTATGCGGGCCTCTTCCAGTCTTTTAGTTTCAATGGCCTTATTAATTTTTCTTTCAATTTTGGATTTTGTGTTCAGGCTTATAGCCGAGGGGCTATGCAATATAATGCCGGCAGGATGTAACACGTCCATTTGCGGTATGTACAGGAATGAGGAATAACCTTTGCCTTTATATTTTGTTTTATATAAGGGCTCTGTTTCATTATGAATAAACGTATAGATTATCTGGTCGTTTTCTTTTGTTTCTATTCTACCATTAAATAAGTTGGCCTCATCAATTATGGCAACCTCCTGCATCTCACTGCTACCACTTATTGAAATGCCAATGATAGCTGCATAAAAGCCGACGATTATAACGGGTACCAATAGTGTAGTAATTAAAAAGGATTTTTTTCTTACCCTCGTTAAATACTCACGTTGTAAAACCAGCCATATTTTATTCATACATGATTGATTAAGCTGTTACAGGTTGAAATTGTCTTGCCAATGGTGTTCCTTCCACCAGCTTTATAAAAATATCGTTTAGTGATGGCAGTATTTCATGAAAAGAAACGATATCGGCGTTCTGTTCCAGGAAGTATTGAAGTATATCGTTTGGTTTATAACCTTCGTTGATCTTCACTATAAGTGAATTATTCCGGGTGCCTACTACTTCAAAAGAAAAGTGACCTGTGGAAATGGGTAAATGTTCAAATCCGATTGTGAATAGATTTTCCTTAAATTGTTGTTTGATAGCATTCACTCCTCCGTCAAGTATTTTAGCGCCTTTGTTTACCAGGATGATTTTATCGCAGATCTCTTCTACCTGTTCCATCCGGTGCGTACTAAAAATAACCGTGCAACCTTTCTTTGCCAGGTTGAAAATTTCCTCTTTAATCAGATTGCTGTTTACAGGATCAAGCCCGCTAAAAGGTTCGTCCAGTATGATAAGCCTGGGTTCATGTAATACCGTGGTAACAAATTGCAATTTTTGCCCCATTCCCTTGCTCAGATCTTCCACCTTTTTGTTCCACCAGGTCTGCATTTCAAATTTGATAAACCATTCTTTTATTTTTTCTATTGCATCTGATTTACTCAAACCTTTTAAACGTGCCAGGTAAACGGCCTGTTCGCCAATCTTCATCTTTTTATATAATCCTCTTTCTTCGGGCATGTACCCGATACGAAGAATATCCTTTAATGGATCAAATTTTTTACCATCGAAAATTATCTCCCCTTCATCAGGATAGAAAATGCCTGTTATCATGCGCAACAAGGTTGTTTTGCCCGCACCATTAGGACCGAGTAAGCCAAATACGGTTCCTTGCTCTATGCTAAAGCTAACATCATCGACCGCTTTTTGTGTAGCAAAATATTTTTTAAGATGTTTGACCTCCAATAGGTTCATACCTGTAATTTAAATTCAAATATAATGGTATCGCTTTCCGCCAGCTTCAAATTAGGATAAAAGGTAAAGCCAGCCAAGATTAGTTTTGAGTATCAGGTGTGAGGTATGAGGTAGGAGGTATGAGGTATAAGGCCCAGGGCCGTGCTTAACCAGACCATACCTGCGTATGACTAGAAAAATTGGTTCCATATTATTTTACTGAACTGACATGCTTGCCTCTTCCTCATACCTGATACCTTATACCTGATATTTGATTCCTCATACCTTAAACTGCAAACTAATTGCTTCAGCAACTTTTTCTCCATCCATCGCGGCGCTGATTATGCCTCCTGCATATCCTGCTCCTTCACTGCAGGGGTAGAGATTTTTTATTTGCGGATGTTGAAAGGTTTCCGGGTTCCTTGGAATACGAACAGGGGAGGATGTTCTCGATTCAGTGGCCACCACTAAAGCTTCATTGGTAAGATACCCTTTCATTTTCTTACCGAATTCCCTGAAAGCTTCCCTTAAGCTATTATAAATAAAACCGGGTAACACTTCTTTCATGGAAGAAGAATGAATGCCGGGAACATAGGAGCATGCTGGCATATCGACAGACATCTTGTTATTTACCATATCAACTAACCTTTGAGCAGGAGCAACAAATTTACCACCACCATACTGGAAAGCTTTTTGTTCCACAGACTGCTGAAAGTACATACCCGCTAAAGGACCATATTTTTTTTGAAGTTCGAAAAGATCACTTGCCTGTACTGATACTACCATTCCACTGTTAGCATATGGATTGTTACGTTTTGAAGGGCTCCATCCGTTGACTACTATTTCTGATGCATTAGTGGCAGCCGGTGCAATAATGCCGCCAGGGCACATGCAGAATGAGAAAACACCCCTGCCTTTTACCTGTTGCACCAGGCTATACGAAGCCGGTGGTAAAAACGTTCCACGTTGCACCGCGTGATATTGTATGCTGTCGATCAATTGTTGCGGATGTTCCACGCGAACGCCTAGTGCAAAAGGCTTCATTTCTATCAAAATATTTTTATCTAGAAGTAATTGAAAAATATCTCTTGCTGAATGACCTGTAGCGAGTATAACTGCTGCTGCTTCAAACAAATTATTATCGGATGTTTTAACAGCTGTAATTTTATTGTTCTGTACAATAAAGTCCGTCACTTTTTTCCCAAACAAAAGCTCGCCTCCGCAATCAATTATTTTTTCACGTATGGCAGTTATGATTTGAGGAAGTTTATTCGTTCCAATATGAGGATGTGCATCAACTAATATTTTTTCATCTGCACCAAATTGCACAAAAAGATTTAGTATGCGTGTAATGTTACCTCTTTTATTGCTGCGCGTGTAAAGCTTACCATCACTATAGGTGCCGGCGCCACCTTCTCCAAAGCAATAATTACTATTGGGATCGATAATACCCTCTTTATTCAGAGCGGCCAGATCTCTTCTCCTGGCTCTTACTTCTTTGCCTCTTTCCAGGATGACGGGTTTAATACCTTTTTCTATCAGCTTCAATGCCGCAAATAAACCTGCAGGCCCTGAACCTATTACCAGTGCTTGATTGGGAGCATCTTTTACGTTTCTGAAATTTATTGTTTCAATAGTTCTTCTGTGAAATGGTTCCTGTATAAATACCAGTAAGACGAGTGTTATCCATACTTGTTTACCTCGTGCATCAATAGATCTCTTTACCATATCAAAACCTGTGATATGAATAATATCTGTACCTAACAAGTCCGCTGCATAGTTTCGCAAAGCAAATTCATTCTCAGCTTCAGAAGGGAGTACTTTTAGAGTAATAACTTTTTGCATAGCACTGCGCATTCATCAATACGCAATAAGTGCGCAGGAGGAATTTATACAAGTAAAAATAGGTTGAAATATTAACAACGAATACCTATATAAAATATTTGATTATTTAAGTTGATTGCTCGGTATGTTATGGTTGAAGTTGTTTAAAACTATTCTTGTTTAATTAATTACATATATAATGTTATTTGGGATTTATTTATTAGGGCCAACCGATACAACAGCTGCCATTAGATACATAGACATTGCAGGCCTCACAGGTGCTTATATCGCTTTGGTCTTATTGTATAAAACACACTGTAGATATTTTTAATGTAAAAAAACACTTACTACCTGAAAATAAAAAAAAAGGTAAATAATGATTAAGTACTTTTACTCGATTCCTTAGTAAACACTTACATAATCATAAATGGGAATAAAATATTTATTCACATTTAAGCACTAAAAAAAATCTATAATATTTATTAATTGTATATAAAATTAAACAGTTTAGCATGGAGGCATTACTAATATTAATGCTAATCAATTGCGTTGCATGGTTATTACGAAAATCTCTTTATATTAAAATTAGAAATAAAAAAATAATTGAAACGTATAAATACTTACACTGTATTGAAGAGTAAAAAAACAAGAGAATAAAAAGTTTTTTATTCAACAAAAAGTTTTGATATTCGTTCCCCTGCAATAAAAAAATCTAGACTTGTTTTTTACATCCTATGAAATTTTTGGCAATTAAACTATTTCTTAACTCAACTAAACGCCTTACAGAATAATGCCTAAAACTTTAGATAAGGTCTGGAGTAATTGCCTTGATATTATAAAAGATATCGTGGAGTGGCAACATTTTAAAACATGGTTTGAACCGATCAGAGCTGTTGAGTTAAAGGACAATGTTTTAGTGATCCAGGTACCAAGTCAGTTCTTTTATGAATACATGGAAGAACACTATGTGAATTTATTGGCAAAGACTTTGCGAAGGATATTAGGTAAGGATGCACAACTGGAATATCGTATTATGGTTGATAGTGGCAATCATGAGAATAAACCGTTGACAGTAGATGTTCCTGCTCAGGGATATAAAACGTACTCAAACAATGAAATGGATTTTCCTTTAGTCATAAATAACCCTGTAAAGAACCCATTCGTAATTCCAGGTCTAAAGAAGATGCAGATAGACCCGCAGTTAAACCCTATTTATACATTTGATACTTTTATTGAAGGGGACTGTAATCGCGTTGCCCGCAGAGCCGGTAAAACAGTGGCGGAAAAACCCGGGGCAAATTCATTTAATCCCCTGGTGATATATGGAGGTGTGGGCCTTGGTAAAACGCACCTTGCACAGGCAATAGGTAATGAAGTGAAAAGAGGTCAACCTCAGAGAGTAGTATTGTATGTAAGCTCCGAGAAATTTATCAACCAGTTTGTGGATCATGGACGTAATAACGCCATCAATGATTTTATTCATTTCTATCAATTAATAGATGTATTGATCCTGGACGATGTTCAGTTTTTCAATAGGGCAGAAAGATCACAGGATGCGTTTTTTGCTATTTTTAATCATTTACATCAATCCGGCAAACAGTTGGTGCTTACTTCAGATAAACCTCCTAAAGATATGGAAGGCGTGCAGGAAAGATTGCTAAGCCGTTTTCGTTGGGGTTTGAGTGCAGATGTTCAAATACCTGATTATGATACACGTATTGAGATACTGGAAAGGAAAATGAAAATTGATGGTTTAGACATGCCCAGGGAAGTAGTTAAATACCTTGCCTACAATATAAACAGTAATGTGCGGGAATTGGAAGGCGCTTTGATCTCACTTTTGGCACAGTCTTCGCTCAACAGAAGGGAAATAGATCTTGATTTGGCTAAAAAAGTGTTACGTAATTTTGTAAAAACATCTTCTAAGGAAATCACCATCGATACCATTCAGAAAATGGTGTGTGATTACTTTGATGTGTCTTATGACAAGCTCCTTCAAAAAACCCGTAAAAGGGAAATTGTTCAGGCTAGACAGATTACTATGTTCCTTGCCAAAGCTTTTACCAAAAACTCATTAAAAACAATTGGCGAACACTTCGGGGGAAGAGATCATACTACGGTTATACATTCTTGTCAAACTGTTAAAGATTTGATGGATACAGATAATTTATTTCGGGAAAATGTATTAGAGTTACAGCAAAAAGTGCAACTGGCAGCTATGTAGGTTGTTTAAGAAATTTCTTATAAATGATAACCATCCTTTAACAAGGATGGTTTTTATTTTTAAGCAGTTAAATGGATACTTTATGGAAGGTAAGGCCCTGCCCGCTGAAAAGGAATTTATCACTTCATCAAGATTACTATCATTTAGTGCCGGAGTGTTTTCTATCGCCATTACACTACTTGTATTTAATCTGAAGTTGCCTGTTTTAAAACATAATGCTAATGAGCAGGAACTGCCTGGTGCCAGTATAAAAATGATACCGGATTTTATCAGTTATTTTCTTAGCTTTTTTGTTATTGGGATATATTGGGTATTTCACTACTGGATGTTTCATTACATAGTAAAGATGAACAATACACTCATCCTGTTAAACATGCTATTGTTACTCTTCATATCATTTCTTCCATTTCCTTCTGCTTTGATGGGGGCTTACGGGGAACATCCCTTTACCGCCATTTTTTATTTAAGCACGTTGGTATGCACAGGTTTGGCTTCTTTGTTAATGTGGTGACAGGCTACTCAACAGCGAAGACTTGTTCTTGCGCAACTTAATCAAGAAATTATCAGTATCTATTATCATCGGATATTATCTGACATTCTTATTTTCTTAATAGCTATTCCTATTTCGTATTGGGATACAACTGCGGCTAATTACTCTTTATTATTGATCGTCCCTTCTCAGCTGCTTATTAAGAAAATTCTGTTTAATAAGTGAGTTAAATTGTAAGAAATTTCGATGTTCGTAAGTTCGATTCTTCTTTGCCTGGTTTGAATCTCAAAATTGATTATTAGTAATCCACATTTCGAGGAATAGGTTAAATCGAGTGTCCTAAATAAGAATAATCGAACTAAAGAACTTCAAACTTCGGTATTGAACTTATTAATCTCTTTGTATAATCTGTCTGTGGATGAAAATAGATTTCTTCCGAGCTTCCCGTTTCTTCTATTCTGCCCTTATGCATGACCATAATACGATCGCTGATATAGCGAACTACAGATAAATCATGAGATATAAAAATTATAGTAAACCCAAATTCTTTTTTAAGATCATTCAACAGGTTTAAAACCTGTGCCTGCACACTTACATCAAGAGAGGAAACGGATTCATCACATATTATAAAAGCAGGATCTAATGCTAACGCTCTTGCTATTACGATCCGTTGACGCTGCCCCCCGCTGAATTCATGCGGATAGCGATTAAAATGTTCCGGCTTAAGGTTTACTTTCCCGAGAAGATCAATCACCCTGTCTTTTCTTGCAGTATCGGTTTTTAATATGCCATGCACCTTAAGGGGTTCCTGGATTGCATGGCCTATTGTTATCCTGGGATTAAGAGAGGAAAAAGGATCCTGGAAAACAATCTGCATATCTTTGCGCATACTTCGAAGGCGGCCTGCAGGATAGCTCTTCAGGTCGGCTCCCTTAAAAATAATATTTCCACTGGTTGGTTCAATCAATCGCAACAGTGTTCTTCCGAGAGTTGTTTTACCGCAACCTGATTCGCCCACTAACCCCAGTGTTTCTCCTTCATATACCTGGAAGTTTACACCATCAACTGCCTTAAGGAAATCCACGGTTGAACCCAGGAAGTTTTTTTTCCCCGGGAACCATACTTTCAAATCTCTCACGGAAATTAAAGGTAGCAATGTGGAGGTTTTTTTCGAAACGGCTAATGGTTGAGAAGCAACAATGGGATCCAATACCCCGCTCATCATTTTGCTCCCAGGTTTTTCGGTAATCTCCCCTATTTCGTTTACTTCCATAAAATCGCTCACTACAGGTAGTCTTTCTCCTTTGGCGTGCAATTGTGGACGGCAGGCCAATAAGCTCCTGGTATAGGGGTGCCTTGGCGCCCGGAGTATATTTTTAACCGTTCCATATTCAACTATTTTTCCTTTATACATCACTGCCACTTTATCTGCCAGCTCGGCTACAATGCCGAGATCATGCGAAATAAAAATAACACCCATATTGAATTGACGTTGCAGCTCTTTAATCAGTAAGATGATGGTTTTTTGCACGGTTACATCCAATGCCGTTGTTGGTTCGTCTGCAATCAACAGAGATGGATTGCAACTCATGGCCATAGCGATCATTACCCGTTGTTTTTGCCCGCCGCTTAATTGATGGGGGTATCGGTTAAATATGGAGGAAGGGTCGGGCAGCTGTACCCGTTCAAACAATTCTACCGTTTTTTGCCTGGCCAAAATACCGGAAATATGTTGATGCAGTAATATGGCTTCCATTACCTGATCGCCGCAGGTAAATACCGGGTTTAGAGATGTCATTGGTTCCTGGAATATCATGGCAATTTCATTTCCCCGGATGCGCCGCATTTTTTCCGGAGCCAGGTGCAGCAGATCCATCGGTTGGTGCCCATCTTTTGAAAACAATATCTCACCTTTGGTCTCTAATAAGGGAGGAGGAGGTAGCAATTGCAAAATAGACAAAGACGTGACCGATTTACCCGAACCTGATTCTCCAACAATCGCAACGATCTCGCCCCGCAGAACTTCTATTGAAATATTATCCACGGCCTTTACAATACCCTTACCGGTGTGGAAATCTACCGAAAGGTTTTTTATTTGAAGCAGGGGAGAAGTCATTACTGAAAAAACATATTAATATTATTGGTACTCGGGATGTGGGCTTTTGGCTTGATGACAGCATGGTATCAAAATTTCAAATGCCTGACAGTTAATCCATTATTAATGAGTTGTTTTAATGAATCAATACCGATTTTTAAATGCCTTTCCACAAAATTCCCCGTTATATTTTTATCACTTTCTTCCGTTTTCACACCTTCAGGTGTCATGGGTGAATCGCTTACTAGAAGCAGGGCGCCCGTTGGTATCCTGTTATAAAAGCCAACGGAAAAAATAGTAGCCGTTTCCATATCAACGGCATAAGCCCTTATTCGCTGCAGGTAGGCCTTAAATACGTCATCATGTTCCCAGATTCTCCTGTTGGTGGTGTAAACAGTTCCGGTCCAATAGTCAACTCCATAATCGCGGATTGTGGTAGAAACGGCTTTCTGGAGAGCGAAGGCCGGCAAAGCGGGCACTTCCGGTGGAAAATAGTCATTTGATGTACCTTCTCCTCTAATGGCAGCAATGGGCAAAATAAGATCGCCCAGTTTGTTTCTTTTTTTCAAACCCCCGCATTTTCCAAGGAACAACACTGCTTCTGGTTCAATAGCTGTCAACAGGTCCATTATGGTTGCGGCGGTAGGACTGCCCATGCCGAAATTAATAATAGTAATATCATTTGCCGTAGCACATTGCATCGGCTTACCTATACCCACCACTTCAACACTGTTCCACTCTGCAAATAGTGTTACATAATTGGAAAAATTGGTAAGAAGAATATATTTTCCAAAATTACTCAGTTTTTCTCCGGTATACCTGGGCAACCAGTTTTCAACTATTTCAACTTTAGTTTTCATTAGGTAAAATTAACGTCTTTCCAGATAGGAAGGGTTTGTTTTGATTACGCGCTTTACTGCAGAAGCTTTACAAAGGATGCTGCCTAACAAGCTTCCGCAGGATAGATTTAAATCTTTTTTCTTGCCCTATTCTTTTAATTTAGCAAATCGTTTTCATATACACTTTATTCTTTAACATTGGCTCAAACGTCTGGTTTCAGTTATGCTAAAAATAGAATACCCCGAATATACTTATAAAATCAGGGAAGAAACCGGTAAGGAATTCATCTTTGACGAATTACGAAGATCGTGGGTACGACTCACGCCTGAAGAGTGGGTGCGACAGAATTTTCTACAATACCTGGTTCAGGTAAAAAAATATCCATCTTCCCTCATTGCCGTCGAAAAGGAATTGCTGTTGGGCGAATTAAAAAAGCGTTTTGACATTTTGGTATATGACCTGAATCATAAACCATGGATGATGATCGAATGTAAAGGGATGGAAATACCGTTGGATGAAAAAGTATTGTACCAGATTTTGCGATATAATATTTCCATTCCGGTTCCCTTCCTGGTTATCACCAATGGTAAATTTATGGCCGGATTTGAACGTAAGGAGGCGGGAATGGAATTAATATATGAACTGCCGGAACTAATCGCACTATTGTAACAAAAACGGCATTAAGGCCTTTATAAAGCGATCGAATGACTGAATATGAGGCAAGTGGCCTGTGTTTTCAATTTCTGCCAGTTTTGCCCCCTTAATTTTTCGAGCGGTTAGTTTACCAAGTTCGGGATATTTTCCCATGGTCTTTCTCACTTCTTCAGGCATCAGGTTCTTACCCAGTGCCGTACGGTCGTTTTGCCCGATGATCAGCAGGGTAGGGCATTTAATTAGTTCAAATTCATACAATACCGGCTGAGTGAAAATCATATCATAAATTAAGGCTGAATTCCAGGCAATTTTCGGGTAATCAGGATGAATGGTCCACCCTGCCTGCAGGTTTAGCCATTTATCATATGCGGTATCCCAATTGCCACCGTAGTAATTTTCCTGCTGGTATTTCTTAATGGCTGCATAGTTTTGTTTAAGTTCAAATTTATACCAGTCGTCTACCGATTGATAAGGAACGTTCAGTTTCCAGTCTTCCAGTCCCAGCGGGTCTTCCAGGATGAGTTTTTCCGTCATTTGCGGATACATCAGCGTAAAGCGTGTAGCAAGCATGCCTCCCATGGAATGTCCCAGGACGACCAGGCTTTTTATTCCTAATGAATCGAGCAGTGCCTTCGTGTTTTGCGCCAATAACTGAAATGAATATTGAATGCGATTGGGCTTGCTGGATTTACCAAAGCCAACCTGGTCAGGAATGATTACCCGGAAGCCATTTTCACATAACACACGTGCTGTAGTTTCCCAATACCATCCGTTAAAGTTTTTTCCATGTAGCAACATAATAGTTTTACCGTTTGATTTTAATGGCGGCAGGTCCATGTACGCCATCTTCAATGTTTCATCCTGGTTGGTTATTGTAATAAAACTGACAGGGAACGGATAGGAAACATTTGCCATGTTCATATCAATCGGTTTAATGGTGGATTCCTGGCTGAAACAATTAGTGGCACCAGGAATGATTAGAAAGAGGAAGAGGTATCGAATCATTTTCACTGCTGTTTAGAAATTAGCGAATACACTACTTAAACAAAAAGAATGCCTCCGACAGGTCAGAGTTCAAGCACCAGGATAATCGTGCAATTCAAAAGTTTGATAGTTTTAAAGTTCAGGGTTAACTTTAAACTTTAAACCTGGAACTTAAAATTAAACAGCGTTGCTATTATGAAAAGAGTTAAAACTTGCCTGGTTACTTTCGCAGTAATTCAAATACTTTCAACTATGGGCCTCTATGGCCAGGAAGCCGTTACATTTGTTCAGAAAGCCGGTGAACATAAAGTGGATGTTATGATTGGTGGAAAATTTTTTACGTCTTATTTATATCCTAACACCATCGAAAAGCCGGTTTTATTCCCGCTTCAAACAGCTTCCGGTGTTTTGGTAAGCCGTGGGTTCCCATTAAATCCAAGACCAAATGAAAGAACGGATCATCCTCATCACATAGGCATTTGGTTTAATTATGGAGATGTAAACGGGCTTGATTTCTGGAATAATTCATACGCAATACCTGAAAGCGCCAAATCTAAATATGGTAGTATTAAACATCAGAAGGTTGTAAAAGTGGAAGATGGAAAAAATAGTGGAAAATTAACAGTCACTGCAAATTGGGTAGATATTAAAGGGAAAGTCTTGATGAAAGAGCAGACTACATTTATTTTCAGTGGAGACGCCCATCACAGGGTAATTGATAGAATTGCTACTCTTACCGCTCAGCAGGAAAAAGTAAACATGAAAGATAACAAGGAGGGCTTACTCGGTATACGTGTTACCCGCGAACTGGAGATACCAGCAGACAAACCTGAAATATTCACCGATGCCCAGGGAAATCCCACTAAGGTTGCCGTATTGAATAATGAAGGTGTAACAGGAAATTTTTTAACCAGTAATGGTAAAACAGGTAACGATGTCTGGGGTACCCGTGGAAAATGGTGCCTGATGTATGGCAAGAAAAATAATGAGCCCGTATCCATTGCAATTATCGATCATCCTGGTAATGCTGGTTACCCCACCTATTGGCACGCGCGTGGTTATGGACTATTTGCCGCCAATAACCTGGGACAGGAAGCATTAAGCGGGGGAAAAGAGAAACTGAATTTTTCAGTAGAGCCCGGAAAATCCGTTACGTTCAGGTACCGGGTAGTAATAACGAATGGATCTACGCCAACCAGCGCTGAACTTGATAAAATGGCGGTAGATTTTTCGAAATGAGAAAGTCTGACATTTGATTTGTATGATGAAATAATTAACCTGATTATTCGCCAGTCAAATAACGACAGCGACGGGATTCGATCAATTCGTAATTGGTTCTCCTTCCACTAAGGGAAAATCCCGAGTTCCGCATAAGAAGTTGCTACCTTATTAATCGCGCATAGATAAGCAGCGGTGCGCATGTCGGGGATGCCTGGATGAGCTTTCCAGATATCCATAATTTCCCTGGTGGCGGCGGTCATGGTTTCTTCCAGGCCGCTTCTTACAAGATCTACTTCATCCGCACCGTGCATAATAAAATCCCTTTCTTTTCCCGAGACCTGCTTGCCGGTTAACTCTTCAATCTGGCCCAAAATATGAGCGTTCATATTCTCCGTAAAGCGTTTCTCCATACGTCCATAACGAACATGGCTGAGGTTTTTAAGCCATTCAAAGTAAGATACCGTTACGCCACCTGCATTCAAATACATATCAGGCACCACTAAAACATTACGCCTGATAAATTCTTCGTCTGCTTCAGGCGTTATCGGCCCGTTAGCAGCTTCGCCAATTATTTTTGCTTTTACCCGCGGTGCGTTTGCAGCATTTATTACATTTTCCAGCGCAGCAGGTATTAAAATATCGCAATCCATTTCCAGCGCATCATCGGTTGATTCGAAATTGTTTGCTCCGGGAAAATTTAAAATAGACCCACTTACCTTACGATGATTAAAAACTGCATCTACATCAAACCCGTCATTATTCCAGATAGCACCTTCGAATTCGGCCAAACCTACAATTTTAGCACCTGCCTGTTGAAAGAAGATGGCGGTATGATAGCCCACATTCCCTAAACCCTGAACTGCGACCCGTTTACCCTCCACTCCTGTTTTCAGTCCCAGCCTGGTCATCACATCAGACATGTTGCAAACTTCACGTAAACCATAAAAAACCCCAAGGCCTGTAGCCTCTCTCCGTCCACGAACCCCACCCTGCGATACAGCCTTGCCGGTAACGCAACCCATAGCATCTATTTCACCCGGCCGCATACTCATATAAGTATCCAGTATCCAGGACATTTCTCTTTCTCCCGTTCCATAGTCCGGTGCAGGCACGTCGATACCGGGACCAATAAAATTCTTTTTAATTAATTCAGCGGTATAACGACGGGTTATTTTTTCAAGCTCGTATGCGCTATATTTCTTTGGATCGATAGTAATGCCGCCTTTGGCGCCTCCAAAAGGCACATTTACAATGGCGCATTTGTAAGTCATTAAGGCTGCCAGGGCCATTACCTCATCGAGGTTTACAGACAAAGCGAAACGGATACCGCCCTTGCAGGGAGTTTTATGGTGTGAATGCTGAACCCGGTAGGCTTTAATAACCTCGATCTTATCGCCGATCTTTACAGGAAAATGCATCCGGTAAACGGAATTACATTGTTTGATCTGTTCTAAAATACCGGCATCCCAACTGGTAAAGGCTGCAGCTTTATCAAAACTTTTTTCCACAGAAGCAAAAAAACTGTATTCTTGTTGACCTGACATGTACTATAATTTTATGGGTTAGCTATCAGCCTTCAGCGATTAGCTTTGGCCGGCTGCAACTCGTTTGTTTATTAGTTTTCAGCCGTCATGTGAAATTTATAGATTTCACTATCTGCCAGTTATTTTAATTCCTTCTCCATCTTCCTGATCTTTTTATCAAGACTAGCCAGGTATAGAAATAATCCCAATAAAATTGTTAATACTACAGCTACAACCACATAGATTTTACCATTGGAACGCATTCCTACTGCCATTCCCGGGGAATCACCCATTGCCCCATTAGTTTGTGCAAAACTAGTTGCACTCAATAACAATGAATACGTACAAAAGAGTACAAAATATATTTTTTTCATTAACTGGTTAATTTCTTTTCTTCCATTGTTTTTAATCTTACACGTAGCGTTGTAATCCATAAACCCAGTATTATCCATCCTAAGACAGCCGGCCAGAAGACTTTTCTCATTGTTGGATCAAGGTCTTTTTCGCTTAATCCTGGATTACCTTCCACTCCCTTGCCGCCAGGATGAAGTGATTCTACCAAACGAGGTAAAATCATCACCATCGGCACATAAATACAATATGCAAAAATATTGTATACTGCCGCTATGCGACCTCTTTTATCTATATCTGTCATGGAATTCCTAAGAACAAAATACGCCAGGTAAATGAGTAAAGCAATTGCCGCACCCAGTTGCTTGGGATCATTACTCCAGGGCGCACCCCAGGTATAATTTGCCCAGATGGCACCGGTGATCAAACCCAGGGCGCCAAACACGATGCCAGTCCTCGCAAATTCAGCCGCGTAAATGTCACTATTAATTTTGTTGCTTCTTAAATATATTATCGAATATACCAGGGAAATAGTGATGAGTACCAACTGGCTGAACCACATGGGCACGTGAAAAAACAAGTTACGACTGGTTTCAAAAAGGTTGCCGATATCAGGCACAGGGATCAGGAAACCTGCGATAACTGCATAAATTAATAAAATGACCCCTGTTATTTTCCACCAGGATTGGCGTAGCATAATTAGCATTCAAAGTTTAAAGTTCAGAAAGTTTGAGATCCCGGAAGTTGAAAGCTCTTTTGTTCTGTTGCTCATTGAATTTGAATTCAGACCATTAAAACCCTCGAACTTCGGCTTTTCGAATTTGAAAAAGCAAAAATAGGGGAAAGGGACAATAAGTTTGGTTAAGTTCTAAGTTCCTGGTCTAGGCTGCATCGCTTTAAAGAAATTTTATCGGTTTAGAGGTTTTAATCTTTCCATAAAAAAGGGAATAAAATGATAGCCAGCGTAATTATTAATATGTCCAGCGCAGCCAGTAATAAAATAATCTGGTTATAACCTCCCTGCAAAACATCACTAAACGCCGTGTTAGACAGGCGCATCAGCAATAATATCTGTGGAATGATCAAAGGAAATCCTAAAATTGCCATCAGGGCGGCACTTTGTTGCGCCCGGGCTGCAATGGCGGAAAGAAAAGTGAAAACAAGACTTAGCCCAAATCCTCCGAAACTTGCTATCGCAAAAAATTTAAGCGAATGCTCCAGGGGATTTCCTAATAACAACTGGAATAATAAAAGGCTGAGCAGGCTCATAAGGATCATCAGCAATACATTAAAGATCAGTTTTGATATAATAAAATCCCGTGCACCGGCTATCGAATAAAAATATAACATACGCCCCTTACCTTCCTGCAAGAAGCTTTTAGCAACTGCATTTACACAAACAAACAGTTGAATCATCCAGAATAAACCATTCCATACAAAAGCTTCTGGCTGTCCCATCGCCAGGTATAATACAAATATGGTGGAAGCCACGTATAATATTATGCCATAAAACGTATATTGCTGGCGGATTTCCAGTAAAAGATCTTTTTTAAAAAGAGCGATGATTTTGTTCATGAATTAGAAATCTAAAATATCACATTACTTATTGAAGATAATAACAATGCCTGCATCTTGGTTCATACAGGTCTCTTTCTCCAAGCAAAAGCTGTTTATCATGTTCCGACTTTCGGTATGAGTAGTTGGCGATGTTTCCACATTTCACACAAATGGCATGTAACTTGGTAATGTAATCTGCCTTTGCTAAAAGAAAAGGCATCTGGCCAAAGGGCTTCCTGGAGAAGTCCATATCAAGGCCGGCTACAATAACGCGGGTACCGCGCAAAGCTAACTGATCGCATACTTCGGGTAAAAGATCGTCAAAGAACTGAGCCTCGTCTATGCCAATTACATCAACATCGCTGGCAAGTAACAGGATGGTTTGTGAATTATCAATAGGAGTTGATTGAATTATATTTTCATCATGTGATACAATATTTTGTGTGTGAAAACGTATATCTATAGCAGGCTTAAAGATTTCCACCTTCAGGTTGGCAATTTTGGCCCGTTTTAGCCTCCGGATCAATTCTTCTGTTTTACCGGAAAACATTGAACCACAGATAACCTCTATCCACCCCCTGCGCTCACCGTATAATGTTGGTTCTATAAACATGTAAAATATTTAGTTATATTTAATGTTATAACTTTATAAATATTGCGTTTTATTTCAAATGTAGCATAACATATGGAAAGAATAAGAGCCCTGATTAATAAATTGCACGAGCAATCAGAACAAAACGCCGATGCTTCCGTATTAACAGTAACTGTTCAAATGTTACAGGCAGAGCTGGCTCAGAGGTTAGCATCTACACCCAAACAAGTGGGAACTTCAAAAGTAGCAGTCATGATGCCCTCTTCCAACAAAGTAGCATTTGCATTGAGAGAAGACATTGATGAACCGGTTAAACAACCGGCGTATATGGAAACCGCGAAGAAGGTTACAGAATCAGCAAAAAGAATAACGGAGAATGAATTTCAAACTCCGGAAAATAAAAAGCAGGATCAGTCACGCTGGTTATTTGATCCCATGGATGATGTGCCCACCCTTGCTCATCAGAAACAATTCAGGGAAATGAATGATGTATTTGGAGAAAAGGTTTCTTCTTTGAATGACAGGCTCAAAACCGAGAAAAAGGAACTTGCGACTGTATTGACCGAAGGCCCGGTAAGGGATCTTAAAAAAGCCATTGGAATTAATGACCGCTTTGTATTTCTAAGTGAACTATTCCGTGGCGATGAGGCTATGTATGAACGTAGTTTAAAAACCATTAATAACTTCCGTATATATCCCGAAGCAGAATACTGGATTGAACGGGAGCTGAAAGTGAAACTGGGTTGGGATGAAAATAAAGAGACTGTTAAACACTTCCGCCATTTGGTGAGAAGACGTTTTACGTGAGCTATCAGCTATCAGCTATCAGCTATCAGCTATCAGCTATCAGCTAATTTTAGTGCCAATAAAATTAAGAATTTATAATTAACCATTAACCATTAACAATTATTCTCTACAATAAAATTTACTATCTTTTCTTTAGCTCCCCTTTTTAAATACACATAACTTTTTGCTGATTCACCTGCCTTCGTGTATTCGTGATTACTGCGTAGGAGTATGTGAAATACTTCTTCCAGCTCCAGCGCATTGTCGATGCTGAAAGCACCTCCGCATTCCAGCAATTCTACAGCTTCAACAAATTTTTCATATACCGGTCCAAACACTACAGGTTTTCCATACGCCGCTGCCTCCAGTACATTATGCACCCCATCGTCTCCAAAGCCACCGCCGATATAGGCAATAGTTGCATACTTATATAAACGAGCCAACATGCCGATATTATCAATTATTAAAATGTTGGGTAAGGAAGATCCTTCAGAAGTTTTACCTGGCGGTGCCATGTTGCCTGTTTTTAACAGCTGTTCCCATTCAGTATAAAAAATTGAATGATGAAATAATTTTTTAATCTCCTGCAAATGCGGAGCATCTATTTCATGAGGGGCAATAATAACCTTAATTTCAGGATGAGTATTGGCAAAATGATCCAGTTCTTCTTCATCATCCGGCCAGGTGCTTCCCGCGACAATCACCTCCCGTTCGCCGCAGAAGGTATCAATGCCAGGGATCGACTTAAACTGTCCGGCAATGTCAATTACCCGGTCGAACCTGGTATCACCACTTACTGTTACATTACCTGACAGGCCGATAGTGCCTAATAATTTTTTCGATTCAATTGTCTGCACAAAAAAGTGAGAGAAGCACCATAACATATCCCGATATAAATGACCATGCCATTTGAAAAACAATTGATCCTTCCTGAAAATACCCGATATAAGCAGGACAGGAATAGCTCGTTTTTTTAATTGGGTAAGATAATAATACCAATATTCATATTTAACCCATAATACCAGGTTGGGTTTTATAATATCTATAAATGACCGGGCATTTTGGTAAGAATCCAATGGCAGGTAAAAAATATGATCTGCGCCTTCGTAGTTTTTTCTTATTTCATACCCCGATGCAGAAAAAAAAGTAAGCACGATGCAAACATTGGGTTTAATTTTCCTCATTTCCTCTAAAACGGGTCTTCCCTGTTCAAATTCTCCCAGGGAAGCACAATGCATCCATATAACTTCAGAAGGTGGTCGATCCCTCACCGCTGCCCTTATTTTTCTTAAGATATTTTTGCGCCCGCGCACCCAAAGCCTTGCCTTGGAGTTCCATGGGCTAACAAAAATAATCCCTGTTCTGTACAGAACCAGGAAAAGATTGTAGACTGCTAATCCCAAAGTTTTGATGATGGTAATTTATGGCAAATCTAAAATCAATCTTTCACCCTACCTATATTTTATTATTTTTGCGTTTTTTAAAATAGGTTATATGCATCCCATTCAGATGGTTGATACAAAGAGTCAGTATGTAAAGATTAAAACTGAAGTAAATGCTGCTATCCAGGAAGTTCTGGAAAGTTCTATGTTTATTGGGGGGAAGGTTGTAGAAGAGCTTCGTGAAACTCTTTCTGCATACAACGGTTCCAAACACGTTATCCCTTGTGCAAATGGCACAGATGCCCTTCAAATTGCCATGATGGCACTGGGTCTTGAACCTGGGGATGAGGTGATAACTCCTTCTTTTACTTATATAGCTACTGCTGAAGTAATTGCTTTACTCAGGTTAAAGCCTGTTTTCGTAGAAGTTGATCCAAAAACTTTTTGCGTAAGCCCTGGTGCCATTGAACAAGCTATCACATACCATACAAAAGCGATTGTTCCCGTTCATTTGTTTGGACAGGCGGCAGATATGGAGGCCATAATGAAGATAGCAGAAAGGCATAACCTGTTTGTTATTGAAGATAATGCACAGGCAATCGGATGCGACTATACGTTCAACGATGGAACCAAAAAGAAAACCGGCAGCATCGGAACAATAGGGTGCACTTCCTTCTATCCTTCCAAAAACTTAGGATGTTATGGGGATGGCGGTGCAATATTTACAAATGATGAAACGTTAGCTATAAAGTTAAAAATGATTGCAAATCATGGTCAAACAGCAAGATATTATCATGATGTGGTAGGTTGTAACAGCCGTTTGGATGCCATCCAGGCTGCCGTACTAAATATAAAACTAAAATACCTGGAAGATTATAACACTGCCAGAAGGGCGGCTGCCGATTATTATGACAAGGCTTTTTCAGGCCTGTCAGATATAACAGTTCCTTTTCGGGCACCTTACTGTAACCATGTTTTTCATCAATATACAATACTGTTGGAGAACATAGACAGGAACGCCCTGAATACCTTTCTGGCAGGGCATTCTATTCCCTCCATGATATATTATCCGGTGCCTGCTCACAAACAAAAAATGTTTGATGCAACGGTTGCGAACGTTTTTAGATTGCCAGTCACTGACCGATTAGCTGAAAAAGTGATTTCATTGCCCATGCATAGCGAGCTTAAAGAAGAACAACTTGATTATATAGTTACTAAAGTGTCAGAATTTTTTAAATAAATCCTTAAAATACATGAAAATTGCTGTTGTAGGTACTGGATATGTTGGCCTGGTGACCGGTACCTGTTTCGCCGAAACAGGTAATGAGGTTACCTGTGTTGATATAGACAAATCGAAAATAGATAAACTCGTAAATGGCCAGATCACCATTTATGAACCGGGACTTGAAAAATTATTTTTACGTAATCTCAAAGAAGACAGACTTCATTTCACCACTGATCTTGCTGCCGGAATAAAAGACGCAGTCATTATTTTCCTTGCTTTACCAACTCCTCCGGGCGAAGACGGTTCAGCTGATCTAAAATATGTGTTGGGTTGTGCTAATGATATCGGTAAGTTGTTAACTGAATATAAGGTGATCGTTGATAAAAGCACCGTACCGGTTGGTACGGCAAAAAAAGTGTATAATGCCATTGCTGAAAACTATCAGGGAGAGTTTGATGTGGTTTCTAACCCCGAATTCTTACGGGAAGGAGTAGCCGTAGATGACTTCATGAAACCAGACAGGGTGGTGATAGGCACCATGTCAGAAAGAGCCAAAAAGGTAATGGGCGACCTGTACGCGCCATTTGTACGCCAGGGAAACCCGGTTATTTTTATGGAAGAGAAATCTGCCGAACTCACTAAATATGCCGCCAATTCATTTCTGGCTGTAAAGATTTCCTTTATGAACGAGATAGCCCAGTTATGCGAACGACTGGGGGCCGATGTAGATATGGTTCGATTGGGTATTGGTAGCGATGATCGTATTGGAAAACGTTTTTTATTTCCTGGTATCGGCTATGGCGGCAGTTGTTTCCCAAAAGATGTGCAGGCATTGGTTTATTCATCTACAGAAGTGCAATATGATTTTAAAATACTGAATGCGGTTATGGATGTGAATGAACGGCAAAAGCTACATCTCATTCCCAAGATAAAAAGATTTTTTAAAGATAATCTCAAAGGAAAGCATTTTGCCTTATGGGGCCTTGCTTTTAAGCCAAACACGGACGATATCCGCGAAGCTCCTTCCTTATATATGATCGACGCTTTGCTGGAGGCAGGTGCTACCATTACAGCTTTTGATCCGGAGGCGATGCCAAATGTAAAAAATGTGGTTGGTGATAAAATCAATTATGCCGAAAGCCAGTATGTTGCTTTGAACGGCGCCGATGCCTTAATAATTGCCACGGAATGGAACGAATTTCGGACACCTGATTTTTTAAAGATTGTGGCAATTTTGAAGAGTAAAGTAATTTTTGACGGCCGCAATTTGTTTGATACCGAGTCAATAAAAAACTTGGGATTTTATTACGAGAGCATTGGCAGACCTGCTTCTTCAGAAATATAAATATTATTATGAAAAGAAAAAGAATACTTATTACTGGCGCAGCCGGATTTTTGGGTTCCCATCTGTGTGATCGTTTTATTAAAGAGGGATATTTTGTTATTGGAATGGATAATCTTATAACAGGGGATCTGAAAAATATAGAACATTTGTTCCACCTGGAGCAATTTGAATTTTATCATCACGACGTAACAAAGTTTATACATGTGCCGGGTGAACTTCATTACATCTTGCATTTTGCTTCGCCGGCAAGTCCGATCGACTACTTAAAAATTCCTATACAGACATTGAAAGTAGGTTCGTTGGGAACACATAATTGCCTTGGATTGGCGAAATCCAAAAACGCGAGAATGCTGATCGCTTCTACTTCGGAAATTTATGGAGATCCTTTAGTGCATCCGCAAACAGAAGAATACTGGGGTAATGTGAACCCGGTGGGTCCCAGGGGAGTATATGATGAAGCCAAACGTTTCCAGGAAGCAATAACCATGGCCTATCATAATTTTCATGGATTGGAAACAAGGATTGTGCGAATATTTAACACGTATGGCCCCCGTATGCGTTTGAATGATGGAAGGGCGTTGCCTGCATTCATCGGTCAGGCCTTACGTGGCGAGGACCTTACCGTATTTGGCGATGGTAGCCAGACAAGAAGCTTTTGTTATGTTGATGACCTTGTAGAAGGTATATATCGTTTATTGCTGAGTGATTATTTTGAACCGGTTAATATTGGCAATCCGGATGAAATTTCCTTAAAAGATTTCGCGGAAGAAATTATAAAGCTTACGGGCAACGTACAGAAAATTATATACCTGCCGTTACCCACTGATGATCCTAAACAAAGAAAACCTGATATAACCAAAGCTATCAATATATTGGGATGGTCTCCCAAGGTTAGCAGGAAAGAGGGATTAAAAATTACCTACGAATACTTCAAATCATTACCGAAGGATGAACTGGTAAAGCAACCAAAGGAATTCGTAAGCCTGAAATAAGCTGCCTAATGTAGTTTTATTATAAAATAACTACATTTGAGTTACTATAAGCGGGAATTACAAATAATATAATATATGTGATTATTTTACCTTCTTGAATAAATTGACGGAGCAAACTTTTAGGCTACATGACTAAAACCATATTGATTACTGGTGGCGCTGGATTTATAGGATCGCATGTAGTGCGCTTGTTTATTCAGAAATACACACATTACAAGATTATTAACCTCGATGCGTTAACATATGCCGGCAACCTGGAGAACCTGACGGATGTTGAAGGAGCTGAGAATTATATCTTTGAAAAGGGAGATATTACTGACGAGCAGGCGATGAATGAATTGTTCGTTAAATATTGTTTTGATTCAGTTATTCATCTCGCTGCGGAAAGTCACGTAGACCGTTCCATCGTGGATCCTCTTGCTTTCGTTCGTACCAATGTATTGGGAACGGCTATTCTTTTAAATGTTTGTAGAAAATCCTGGAAGAACGATTATGATGGGAAAAAGTTCTATCATGTTTCTACTGATGAAGTATACGGTTCCCTGGGGGAAGAAGGTTTTTTCAACGAAACTAATGCATACGATCCCCGCTCACCGTATTCCGCATCCAAAGCGTCTTCTGACCATTTTGTGATGGCATATTATCATACTTATGGATTGCCCGTAGTGATGAGTAATTGTTCAAATAACTACGGCTCTCACCATTTTCCCGAGAAGTTGATTCCCCTGATGATAAACAATATAAAAAACAACAGGCCCTTACCCGTTTATGGAAAGGGCGAAAATGTGAGGGACTGGTTATGGGTGAATGATCATGCAAAAGCTATTGATGTTATTTTTCATAATGGCAAAATGGGAGAAAAGTACAATATTGGTGGATTTAACGAATGGACAAATATTGACCTTGTGCATCTGTTATGCAGAATCATGGATAAAAAACTAAACAGGCATGAAGGAACTTCTGCCGGACTGATAACTTATGTAAAAGACCGGGCAGGACACGATTTACGTTATGCCATTGATGCCACTAAACTCAGCAGGGAGCTGGGATGGCGGCCTTCTCTGCAATTTAAGGAAGGCCTTGAAAAAACGGTTGATTGGTACCTGCAAAATGAAGAATGGGTCAATGACGTAACAAGTGGTAATTACCAGAGATATTATGAAGATCAATACGTAAAACGATAAAAAAAAATAATACCCTTTATAGATAGTTGAATCTAACCTACTCAGGAGACCGACAATCCAGGATGTTTCCATTAAAAGAGATTAGAAATTTGAATAGTATGCCTGTAATCAAAACTGACTTCCCGGATTTGCTTATAATAGAACCAGTAATTTTTGGAGATGATCGTGGCTATTTTTTCGAAGCTTACAACGAAAAAACACTTTCCAGCGAAAATGTAAATATTAATTTTATCCAGGACAACCAGGCAAAATCAGTATATGGAGTGGTGAGGGGCCTGCATTACCAGGATAACCCCTATGCTCAAACTAAACTAATTCGGGTATTAGATGGCGTTATATGGGACGTGGTGGTGGATCTCCGCAAAAATTCCCCTTCCTTTGGAAAAGTTTTTACTATTGAATTAACGTCTCAGAATAAGAAACAACTTTTGGTGCCAAAGGGGTTTGCACATGGTTATTCCGTGTTAAGTGAAACGGCGGAAGTATTTTACAAATGCGACGAGTTTTATCATAAAGAATGTGAGGGCGCCGTAATTTATAATGACCCCTTGTTACTCATTGATTGGAAAGTTCCGAAGGAAAAAATGATTCTTTCTGCAAAGGATGTGGCAAGTCCATTATTTGAAAATAGTGTACATAAATTTTTGTTTGAAGGTTAATTACAGTAAATGAATAATCCTAAAATCCTGGTAACCGGTTGCAATGGGCAACTGGGTAAAGAATTACAGGCTATTTCCAGCTTCTATCCTGATTTTGAATTTATTTTTTTATCTAAGGAAGAACTTCCTATTCATCATAGAGAACAAATACATCAGAGTTTTGCTTCTCTAAAGCCTCAGTATTGTATTAATTGTGCCGCTTATACAGCCGTGGACCGTGCGGAGACAGAAAAAGAGCTTGCTTTTACGATTAATGGTGATTCAGCGGGTAAACTAGCAGAAGCATGTAAATCTTTTGGTGTAAAATTCATTCATATTTCGACGGATTATGTATTCAGTGGCCACGCAACAACACCCTATAAAGAAGACGACCCTGTGGACCCGGTAAATATATATGGTGCTTCAAAACTTAGGGGTGAAGAGCTGGCTGTTAGTAACAACGATCAAACCATAATAATTCGCACTTCTTGGGTCTATTCTGAATTCGGTAATAATTTTGTGAAAACGATGATGAGACTTATGAAAGATAAAGACCGTTTGGGTATAGTTAATGATCAGCTTGGTTCTCCTACTTATGCGGCTGACCTTGCCCGGCTGATTATTGAAATAATTAAATCTGGCCATTGGCAGCCGGGTATCTATCATTATAGCAATGAAGGAGTAATAACCTGGTATGAATTTGCGGAAGCTATACGGGAGATTCTAGGCAGCAAATGTATAGTTTCGCCTATCTATACAATCGATTTCCCAACAGTTGCAAAACGTCCTTCCTATTCAGTTTTCGATACAACAAAAATTAAATTGATTTATAAAAATAATATCCCATTTTGGAAAGATAGTTTACGCGTATGTTTGAAAAGATTAAATTAAGCGCCTATTGCCAAATAATATGGCGAGTAAATACCGGCAAGGATTCTTATTGAGTTAACGATGATTTTTCCTCGTTTGATGACTTATGTCTGAAATAAGTTTAGCTGTTTTTTCTTGTATTAGCGGCAGTTTCCTAAAGACCATTTTTGTGATGGCAGCTTGAATAGCAGCGCCAGCTGTTCTTTTGAATATATTATTGCTTGTTTTCCCTATAAAAAATCGTCGTGTGAGATAACCTGCAGCTAACCCGATAAATGTATTGACTGCTGTGGACCTGATGTCCCTGGTAACAGCCACTTGTTTTACATTCTTTAGACCGATCTTTACGAGGTTAGTTGGTCTAAAACTGTGAATGGTAGACTTAAGGTTATCTTTTAAAGCTTTTTCCTGCTGAATCGTTTTTAATTCAAGCTCCCGGATGCTGGCTTTTAATTCTGCTTCATTGGATATTTTACCCATGTATTAATTTAAGAATTTATGAATAAGGCCATTGGCAATAGGAGTTTTAATTAATTTATTCCTCGAAACGTGAATAATTAATCCGACGATTCCATAAAGAGCTGCCATGATGAAGAAACCATAAAAATTATGTCCGAGCCAGAATCCTATAAATAGTGCAAGGCCAACACTAAGTAAAACAAAAAAGACTGCGGCAATAAAAAAAATGATCAACTTCTCAGCGATCGATGAAACCGCTTCAGACGTTTTATCTACAAGTTTCATTTTCAACAGCTCCGTTTTGTTTTCCAGATACTCTCCCGCGTTGGTAAATAAGTTTTCTATATTCTCTATGGGTGTGTCCATCATGAAGTTTTTATATGAATCGCCGGAATAATAATAAATTTATTAATGAGGCGCAGGTGTTGAAAAATACTTAAAAGTTTTTCACTTCATTTTTAAACGTATTTGCTTTGGAAGCGCCTTCGTCAGCCAAGTCTTCAGCGTCATCTTTAACACCCTGGTAGGCATCTTTAATACCATCAATGAAATCATTAAATTTACTTTTCAAAGAGTCTGACACATCGTTGCCGGTTTCAGAGATCTTTTTACGCGTTTCAGTTCCTTTATCAGGGGCAAACAGAATTCCAAGAATTGATCCTACAGCTGCTCCGGCTAAGAACCCTAATATTGTTTTTGAATTACTCATGGTATACAATTTAAAAGTTATTGTTATATTTCAAAGGTATATATAAATTTCCTTGCCAAATATTCATCTGTCTCATTTTAATTGTTAATCATTCATTTCACTTCCCTATATCCACTTTTTGTTTATATAGGTATTGGTTTCGCCAGTTAGTGAATAGCTGCACTAAAAAAGCAGAAAGCGAATGCGAATTTTTTTCCCCAGTATGAGAACTCTTTGTGGCAATAATTTTTTATTTGCCTGACAGGTGTTGTTTACATAAATAAATCTGCATGGCATACTTATTCTTATAAATGTTTAATATTAATTATTTCCGAAAAAAATTTGTAAAACTATGAATTCAGATGCTACAAACGATTTAACAAAGTTCAAAGAACTCGTCAACGATATTAGGGTGGCTACTTTAGTTACATATTCGCAAAACGATGGAATGAGGGGAAGGCCAATGAGTACGGCTCAAGTGGGCGATATGGGTGATCTTTGGTTTTTTACTAATGAGTATTCAGGAAAAGTAAACGAAATTGCAGCAGACAATGACGTGCTTATTAGTTATGCCAGTAGATCAGATAACAGCTATGTGATTGTAAAAGGTACCTCAGAACTCATAGACGATAAAAGTAAAATAGAATCATTGTGGAATCCCGCGTTAAAAGTATGGTTCCCGCAAGGATTAAGTGATCCTTCTATTATGTTACTGAAAGTAGAACCTGTCGAAGTTGAATTTTGGGATGGTAATTCCAGTAAGATAGTTGTAGCATTTAAAATGCTGAAAGCTTATCTCACAGGAAAAGAATATAAAGATGGGGAACACAAAAAAATAGATGTTCATGAAGATTAACTGATGACACTTCTATTAGGACCTGAAATATTTTTTATGCATTCATCAATAAAAAAATCATAGTATGAAACAGAAATTTCCCCTAAGTAGCATTATGACTTTATTATCACTGGTTTTCTTTTTTAGTAGTTGTGAGACCATTGGCGGTTTAATGAAAACCAGTTTTTGGGCAGGGGCTATATTTGTAATAGTTATAATTCTGGTAATTATATTTGTTATAGTTCGTTTAGGGAAAAAGAGCTAAATAAAACTGCCATTATTATACTGGAATATTTCAGTATAATAATGGCAGTATAAATAAATGTACCCGTAAACCTATAACTAATTTGAATAATTAACTACAAGCTTTCGATCCAGGATTTTATGTCTTCTTTCGTTTTCCCAACTTTTGATTGGATACGTCCTAATAATTCATCATCCTTTCCTTCTTCGTATAAAAGATCATCATCAGTAAGATTTGCGTATTCTTTTTTGACTTTTCCTTTAACATCATTCCAGGCACCATTTAACTTTAATTTCCAGGTTTCCATAATAAATTGATTTAGTAAAAAAATTAAACGCTTCCACCCCGTATTACCCGAAGTAAAATAGCGATCACTGCTATAACTAATAGTATATGGATCAGGCCTCCTCCATAACTATACCCGAAGTATCCGATAGCCCATAGAATAATTAAAATTACCGCGATAACATAAAGTAGATTTCCCATTTTTAAATTGTTTTAAGGTATATGAAGATATGTAGTAAATACAAATAAACCCTGCCAATCTTTTAGAAAAATAAATCACATAAGTTGAATAATGTTTTTTAGAACAAAAAAGCAAAAAAAACTTGGGAAATTATTTCTACATTTTGTGTACTTACTGACCAAAAATTATGTGCCTTTACATTATCTTTTCAAGAGTATTATAAATAAGTTCCCGGGTAAAGGGTTTGCTTATGAAAAAATCAACGCCCTCCATGAATGCTTTCTTTCGTTCTGCCGCACTATCATGAGCTGTAATCATTATAATTTTAGTAGTGGGGTAGTTGGTTTTTACATGTTGTATGAAATCCAAACCAAATCCATCGGGTAAATGATTATCGAGAAAAAGTAATCCGGGGGGATCGTTTTTTAATGCTACCTCCGCATCGGACAACGTATTGACATAAGAAGTTTTTAATTCTTTTTGTCTCAGGATGCCGCTTAACAAATAACAAATATCTAGTTCGTCATCTATTATTAAGACTTTCAAAATTTTCAATTTTTCAATAGTTACTACTTCAGCAATTTCCTTTTCACAAAATGTCATACGTTACTACCTTCAAATTTTTTGCCATGATTGCAAACCCTTTTCTTTGTCAGCTAAATATGATTACACAACCCGCATGGCATAGGGTTTTATCTACTGCATGGCCAGGCAATAAGAATTATTTCAAAATTACCTGATTTTTACGGTTGTAATTTGGCAGGATTTTTAATATACTTCCTAGTTTTCAAGCGGTTTCAGAATAAATTGTACTTATTCTACTAGTAATTCTATTCGAATCAAATTGATAGGTTTTCCGGTTAATTTTGAGCTAAAACAAATAATATTAAATAATCGTTATGAGCAAAAGGCCTGGATTAATAGCACGGGTGAAAACTATTTTTTCTTTTCTAAAGGATGTAATTAGCAATTTCAGCGATGATAAAGTGTTAAAATATAGTGCATCGTTATCCTATTACACTGTTTTTTCCATTGCACCCATCCTTATCATCATAATATCTATAGCGGGAATTTTCTTTGGAAGAGATGCCGTTCAACATCAGATTGCCGGTCAAATTAGCGGAATGGTGGGCGATGAAGCGGCAACCCAAATTCAATCGATGATTGGCAATACACATAAATCTGGTAATAATGTTTTTGCAGGTATTGTTAGTACTGTAATTTTAGTAATCGGCGCCACCAGTATTTTTGGTGAAATACAGGATTCTATCAATAGTATATGGGGTCTGAAAAGCAAACCTAAGAAAGGATTAATAAAAATGGTCATCAACCGCCTCATCTCTTTTTCCCTGATAATAAGCCTGGGATTTATAGCAATGGTGTCGCTTGTATTGGACCTGGCTGTAAAAATATTGTCAGATTATATGGGTCGTATTCCCGGTGCGGGCGTATATTTTGTGGAAACCCTCAATTATATTTTGAACTTCGTGGTGATTTCTTTTATGTTCTCAGTTATATTTAAGGTGTTGCCCGATGCCAAAATTAAATGGGGAGATGTTATAAAGGGGGCTATTGTAACAGCCATTTTGTTTATCATAGGCAGGGAAGTTATTAGCTTTTATGTAGCAAAAAACAATTTTACAACTGTGTACGGTGCTGCGGCTTCCATTGTCATAATTTTAGTCTGGGTTTATTATACCGCAGTTATATTGTATTTTGGTGCAGAATTCACAAAAGTATATGCGTTAAATTATGGCAGTAAAATCTTGCCAAATGATTATGCGGTGTGGATAAAGGTAAAAGAAGAAGAGCTACCACGTCAGGCATTGGACGAGGTAAAAAAAGATGAGCAACTGGAACCTGCCATCAATACCTAGTTTTCCCTTAATTTGCGTTCTCAAAATCTACAACAATGAAACGGATTCTGATAATTGATGATGATTTGGATATGTGTGCTCTCCTAAGCCGTTTTTTACAGCGTAATGGGTTTGAAACGGAATCAGTGCACACCGGGAATAAAGGAATAGCAAAAGTTACGGATCAGAAATTTGACATTGTATTGTGCGATTTCAGGCTTGGCGACAAAGATGGCAAAGATGTTCTGCAGGAAATTAAAGCAATAAATCCTTACATCATTGTTATTATTATTACGGGCTATTCAGATATTAAAACTGCCGTAGACGTTATTAAGCTGGGAGCTTTTGATTATATAACCAAACCCTTGATACCTGATGAGGTCCTGAATGTAATAGGTAAAGCATTAAAAGCCACTTCATCTTCATCAGGGGAATCTAAAGGAGCTGATTCCGTGGCGCAACCCCTGGGTAATCTATTGAAGAAAAAAAATAACCCGGCCACTTTTGATAATGAATTTCTTGTGGGCCAGGCTCCGGTTACAAGAGATCTTTATAAACAAATTGAATTGGTAGCTCCCACCAATTACAGCATTATCCTCTATGGCGAAAGCGGTACGGGCAAGGAGGTTGTGGCTAAAACAATTCATCATTACAGTGATAGAAGAGAAAAACCTTTTATAGCTATGGATTGTGGTACTTTATCTAAAGAGCTTGCTGGAAGCGAGCTCTTCGGTCATGTAAAGGGCGCTTTTACCGGTGCTCTTAATGATAAAGAAGGTCATTTTGAAATGGCCAATGGCGGTACATTATTTTTAGATGAGGTAACCAACCTTTCTTACGAAATACAGGCTGCATTATTAAGGGTTATCCAGGAAAGAAAATTCAGACGGGTGGGTGGAAATAAAGAAATTAATCTAGATATCAGGGTTATTGTAGCCTCCAATGAAAATTTGCAGGATGCCTATCGTAAAGGAAAGTTTCGCGAAGATCTGTACCACAGGTTTAATGAATTTTCGGTGATTATACCTCCATTAAGGAACCGTAAAGATGACATTCCATTATTTGGTGACTTCTTTTTGCAGAAAGCCATCGGTGAGTTAAACAAAGATATTGAAGGTTTTGAACCTGAAGTGATGAAATTATTCATGGATTATTCATGGCCCGGAAACTTGCGTGAGTATAGAAATGTGATTCGGCGTGCGGCGTTATTAACCACTTCAAAACTCATTTCCTCGAAATCGTTACCCTGGGAAATAATCAATGCTTCCATATTGGGAGTTGCCATAGATTCTCCCCATAATAACACCACTACCCCGCCTCTTTTAAATAAAGAATCTGACCTTAAGAATGCCGCCTCGCTGGCTGAATATGAAACTATCATGAATGTGCTTAAACAAGTGAATTTTAATAAAACTAAAGCTGCGGAAATATTAAAAATCGATAGAAAAACTCTTTATAATAAACTTAAAGGACACGATTTGTAATTGTGTGGAATTATTTCTACGTTTGCCTGTTGAAAAATGAATTAAAAGTATCCTATCCTTCAGAATACACGCCAAATTATATTTTGGTTTTTTTTTGAACGCTGGCTAATCGGTACACAATTTGGCTGATATTATCAAGATCAAAATTTTTTGACCTTTAAACTTTCATTTATGGAAAAACCATCGGAGATGACAACATCGAGTAGTATTATGGAAAAACTTCGCTTAAAACGACAGGATAATGAATTTATAATGACTCCGGAAGGATTTACGGCAGGGAAGGGAAAATACTATAACCCTGAAGATTTGAAAATTATTAAAACTTTTCGTTTTGAAGGAGATTCAAGTCCTGACGACTCCTCTATAATTTATCTTATAGAAGCTGCGGATGGACTGATTGGATATAGTATGGATGCTTATGGTGCTTACAGTAATCATGACGATGAAGGTAAGTATGATGAATTCATTAAACTAGTTGTCAAGGAAGATAGAGATGTTCAGCATATCCTCGATTAAGATTTCTTAAGGTTATCGCATTTCTAGAAAAGCCATTGTTCGTCAATGGCTTTTCTGTTTAAAAAATGCCCATTTCAAATGTTTTAATTAAAACATGTGCTTCTGATGCGTTTTATATAGGTACGATAATTTATATACTGATATAAATATCGTAAGCTTGCAGAAACATAATCCGCAGAAAAAGATCAGGAAGGCTCAGAAACAGCAATTACCAGGGTCGGAATCAAAGATACAACCGCAACTGGTTTATGATAATACTGTGATCAAAGGGTCTGGCAAATTAAAAAATAGAGTAGCTTTTATCACTGGTGCCGATAGTGGAATTGGAAAGGCAGTAGCTGTTTTATTTGCAAAAGAAGGTGCAGACATCGTAAATGTATTTCTAAAAGCATGTGTGTCGGCCGTTAAAAAGGCAATAAAGCAATTTGGAAAGATCGATATCCTGGTAAATAATGCAGGTGTTCAATTTGGGCAGAAAGAGTTTACAGGTATTACTTCCGAACAATTAGTAAATACTTTCCAAACCAACATTTTTGCAATGTTCTGGATTACCAAAGATGCCTTGCCGCATATGAGTAAGGGTAGTTCTATCATTAATTCAACTTCCGTAACTGCCTATCGCGGTAGCAGTAGTCTTATTGATTACTCCAGTACAAAAGAGGCCATACTTTTCGTTACAAGAAGCCTTTCTGCTAACTTAATTGATAAAGGTATAAGAGTAAATTCCGTAGCTCCCGGCCCCATTTGGACGCCCCTAATCGTGGCAACTTTTGATACTGAAAAAGTAACGAAGCACGGAAGTGCTACACCTATGAAACGCTCCGGTGAACCTGTGGAGGTTGCCCCGAGTTATTTATTCCTGGCATCTAACGATGATTCTGCCTATATCACCGGCCAGGTTCTTCACCCGAATGGAGGCGAAATTATTAATGGATAATATATGAATGTAGCAAACATGCAAACCGCAGAACAAGTAGTATTAAACATTTCAAAGCGGAAACTCACGAGTATCATTAAAGATCCCGTAAAAACTGCTCAAGCTGTAAACCTTATTTATGTTGCCAATACCGATCCAGGGATAATCCGTGTAAGAAAAGGAAAAACTTTTGAGTTTATTCTTGAAAACAAGAAAGTTAAGGATAAAGATACACTACAAAGGATCAAAAGCCTTGTGATTCCGCCAGCCTGGGAAGAAGTCTGGATATGTAAATTGGGTAACGGTCACCTGCAAACGACAGGATTGGACGTAAAAAAGAGAAAGCAGTATCGTTATCACCAGTTATGGAATGTGCTGCGCAATCAGACGAAATTTTACAGGTTACTCGAATTCGGTAAAGTACTACCTGCTATGCGCCTGCAGTTAGAAACAGATATTAGTTTACCAGGACTGCCTTTGGAAAAAGTTTTAGCAACAGTGGTAAGTCTTATGGAACGTACCAATATCCGTGTGGGCAATTGTTTTTATGAAAAATTATATGGTTCATTCGGACTGACCACGTTTAAAGATAAACATGTATCGATAAACGGGCAGCAGATACGATTTTCCTTTAAGGGCAAAAAGGGCGTTTGTCATGATATCAATATTAAAAGTAAACGACTTGCCAGTATTGTTCAGAAATGCAAGGACATCCCCGGCAAAGAATTGTTTCAGTATATTAATGATAATGGCGACAATAAAAGCATTGACTCGGGAATGGTAAATGATTACATCAAGAGGATCAGCGGTAGTGATTTTACTGCTAAAGATTTCAGAACCTGGGCCGGAACAGTTCAGGCTCTATTAGCTTTTAAGGAATTAGGCGTCAGTGAAACACAAACGGAATCTAAAAGGAAAATCGTTGAAGCATTAGATACAGTGGCCAAGCTATTGGGAAACACCCGCACTGTGTGTAAGAAATATTACGTCCACCCAGTGGTTATTTCTTTGTATGAAGACCAAAGCCTTAAAAAATATATCACTGAATTAAACTCAATAGAGAATGATGATAATAAATCTGATCTAACGATGGAGGAAAAAGTATTGATGAGAATATTAGCGCGCCAGTGAGCAATTAGGTATACCTGTCAGCCGTCAGCTATCAGCTTTGGTATCCATGTTGGTGCGATGTCACAATGTAAAATAACCTGGTAGTTGTATAAAAAGGTATGAGGTAATGAGGTATGAGGGATGACTAATCGATTGGCGGGCCAATATCACCATTTAAATAACTTTTAAAAATTTGGAATTCTGTCGTTTTTAATAGGCAAATTTTTAGTTACATAAAACGATGAGGAAGATATGGTTTTAAATAACCCCGGCATTTATTCCTTGGGTTATTGATAAAGCAATAAAGATTGACGTTATATTATCGAACCAAGGTGCTTTTATGAATAAAAATGTATTGAAAATGTAAGGGCGTTTGTAGGGGCAGGGCTTGCCCCCGCCCTGACTGCATACGAATCTGCCAGTATATTTATGGGAGATGTCGACAACATACCACACGTATTCGGTGTAACAGGGCGGGGTAAGCCCTGCCCTTACAAACGCCGCGCATCAAAAATGTTATTTACGCAGGTGATATCGGCGCCGCTGATCGAAGACTCATACCTCATACCTACCTGAAAGGCTTAAAAAACGGAAATGTAGCAAGCTGCAGCATAGCTTTATCGCCATCGGAATCACCATAACAATATATTTCCCTGAAAGAAGTTAGATCAAATTCTTTTTCTATCCGGCAAACTTTTTCTTCACCATAACAATTTTTGCCATTAATGGTACCAGTAATTTTATTATCAGCTATGATTAACCTGGTGCCTATCAAAAGTAATTCGTTTTCTGATGCCCATTTTTTTATCCAATTTTCTGCCGACGCCGATACTATTACAATGATGGCATTAGCCGCTTTTAGTTTCTGTATTTCTTTGAGTGCTTTTGGTCGCAACAAATTAGGGAGCATCAAATCAGAAAATTCATCACATTTTTTTTGGAAAGTTTCAATACCCTCCCCATTGAAAAAAAATCGTAATACTTTTTGCTTGGCAATATAGTTGGGAATGAGCTTTAATTTATAAGCTAGCAGGTAAGGGCTATACAGTAAAAAACCGAGATAAAAATAGAGGGCGCCCTTATAAAATTTTATAAATTCCAGCAGGCTGTCTTTTGTTGTTATGGTTCCATCAAAATCAAAAAAGGCTATTCTTTCATTCACAGCTTCAATTTTTTAAAAACAGGTTCAGGAATCAGTTTAATAATAAGCATAATCCAACGCCAGAACCAACGGATATAAATTACATTTTTCTTTAGCTGCACGGCTTTGTATACGGCGGCACCCACTTCCCGTGGTTTTGCCGTTAACAATTTTGGCAGGTTTAACTCTTCGGTCATCCGGGTATATACAAAACCAGGCAATACTGTCACCACGTGTATTCCTTCCCTGTAAAGCCGGTTGCGTAACCCTGAGAGATAAGCGGTGAAGCCAGCCTTGGCACTTCCATACATAAAATTACTTTGCCTTCCCCTTTCACCCGCAACTGAACTAATTCCAACAATGGTGCCTTTCCCGACGGACATATAACGGGTAGCAACTATATTTAAAATAGAAACCGCCCCGGTGTAATTGGTTTGAGTAATTGCTTCGGTTTCTTGCCATTGGCTCATTGCCTTCTCGTTTTCACCCAGGTAGCCAAACAGGCAAATGGTGATATCGGGCATCGGGCTTAGTTGCAGGAAGAAGGTCTCATGTGTTTCAAAAGCAGTGGCATTAAAAGAATGTAACGTGCAAGCAACATTACAACGGATAGCAATATCCGATTGCAGGGGTTTGATTTGTTCTATATCCCGGGCAGCTAATTGAATGTCGTATTTTTCTGAACCAAATTTTTGTGCGATAGCCATAGCCATCTCCGAAGTTGCTCCCAATAGTAGAACTGTTGGCATCAATTTATGTATTGGTTAATAATAGCCGGTCTGACTGAATGGAATGAACCTTACCGGCAGGGTTATACCTCTTAACGATCGATTTAAATTCAGGCAGTCCGGGATAACCGGCTTCCAGGATTTCAGGCCTCATACGCGCATCTTTCGACATGTATAATCTACCGTTATATTTTAGAACAATTTTATCAAGGTCATCCAAAAATTCAAAAAGTCCTTTGCGAACAGGAAAATCGAGTGCCAGCGTATATCCTTCCATTGGAAAAGATATCAGGCTCTCCTGTTTGCCAAATACTTTTAACACGGCGAGAAATGATCCCAGCCCTTCTGCACTTATCTTTTGAAGAATTTCTACCAATCCTTCCTTTGCGTTAAGCGGTATTACGAACTGGTATTGAATAAATCCTTTTTTTCCATAGCCCCGGTTCCAGTTTGCTATAGCATCCAGCGGATAAAAAAATGGTTCATACTTAACTACGTTATCAATAACTTTTTTGAAGTTTTTGCCATAATATAAAAAATTGAAGACTTTAACAGTAAAGGAATTCAGAACCCATGATGGCATATTAAAAGGAAAAGGTATCTGACCTTTTGCTGGCACGCCAAGCGGAGACGTCTTCTGGCGATCATTTAGTTCATCCAGTTTCGCATGTTCTCCTAATATCAGAATACTCCTGCCAAAGCCCGGTCCCTTTTTTAAACAGTCTATCCACGCAACTGAATAGGTGTAGTCTTTATATTCTTCAAACAACTGTATGATCTCTTTGAGGTTCTTCGCTTTAATTTGCTTTTGTTTGATATAAGCCGTCTCAATTTTTTTCAAATCAAATTTAACCCTGGTTATTATGCCCGTTAAACCCATGCCTCCGCAGGTTGCATGAAATAGGTCTGGTGATTGTATTAGTGAACAAGTGATAGTTTCGCCACTTGCCAATACTACATCCATTTCAAGAATATGTTGTGAAAAAGCGCCATCTACATGATGGTTTTTGCCATGTACATCACTGGCAACTGCACCACCCACTGTTATAAACTTGGTTCCTGGTGTAACGGGTAAAAACCAACCTTGAGGAACCGTAATCTCTAAAACACGGTCAAGTGTAAGACCGCTTTCACATTCAAAAATACCTTTATAAACATCAAATGAAAGTACCTTGTCATATTTTAATGTTGAAATGGTTTTAGCTCCCAATGAACCATCGCCATAGCAACGGCCATTGCCGCGCGCTATAAAACTTTCGTTTTCTTTTACCAGGCTTTGTAGCTGACTGGCAAAAGAAAAACTGCGTTCATCCGATTCCATCACCGGGTAATTACCCCAGTTTGCAATTTGTTTTTTCATAAATCATTAAAGATGGTTACATTTTTCAAGTATAAAATAACATAAAAACTGGCAATCCATAACAGCAAGGTAACTTGTATAAACCTATCCTTATACAATACTTCCGTAGGAGAACCCGCTTTGTTTTGTACCAGGATAATTTGCAGATACCTCATCATCCCGGCTATAACAAAGATAGCCGTGTAATAAAGATGGTAGTTCTGCAGGCGCTCATAGGTTTTTGGAGAAAGAGTGTACATTATATAAGTAACTATAATGATAGCGCTGAATAGTCCCAGTAGTGTATTTAAAAAATCCAGGTTATAGCCCTTGATGGATTTTCTCATATCAGTTCCTGTTTCAAGTTTTAGTAAAATATCATCGCGGCGTTTGCCGATGGCCATAAACAAGGATAGGAGCAATACCATTAGGGTAAGCCAGGGAGATACATCTACATCGGCAATATAACCACCTGCTTTAATGCGTAAAACAAATCCGGTAGCTATAATAATAATGTCAAGCACAGAGATATTTTTCAACCCGAGCGAATACCCCAAATTCATAATAAAATAAAAGCCAAGGATCGACAAGAATAAATAACTGGGATCAGCAAAATAGGAAATTATAAAACCGGTAATCAATAAAATAGCGGCAATACCAAGTGCAACACCCGGTTTAATGGTTCCGGCAGCCAATGGCCGTTTGCTTTTTATGGGATGTTTTCGATCGTCTTTTCTATCGCGGTAATCGTTTAAAATATACACTGTACTTGCTACGAAGCTGAAGGCGAAAAAGCCGGCAATTAAAAGTTCCAGTTTAGGAACACTAAATAAGTTTCCGGAAAAAAATACGGGTATAAAAAGAAATGTATTTTTGGCCCAGTCTTTTGGCCGCAACAATTTTATATAATTATTCATGGATGCGTTCGATTGCGGATCGACAAGTTACTATATAAATGCAATCGCTGCAATTTTGCCGTTTTTAAAGAGGAATGCCTATTTTCATTTATTATCGTACTCAAATGGAGAAAATAATGTCTGTTAAACGTAATTAATCGGTTGTATGAACATTTTAATGTGTATTTAACGTTCTAAAGTTTAATTCATTGTCCTTGATAAAACACATATTACATGAAAAAAAGGATAGCTGTAGCTGAAATTTTATTAATTATTGTTTTGGCGCTGTTCCCTTTGCTGGGAAATGTTTTTCCATACCGCTTAAATATTTTTTTATCCTATGAAGGCGCCTATCGTTTGTTCGAGGGTCAAATGCCTTATAAAGATTTTGGTATTCCCATGGGATTTATGTATTGGGTGATACCGGGAATCTTTTTTAAGATTTTTGGTCCATATATGATGTCGCTGGTAAAGGCACAGGTATTTATCAATATCATTGCGGGTCTCTCTTTTCGAGCTATACTAAAAAATCTATCAGTAAGGGCAGGCATTCGTTTCCTGGCGGTGTTGTTGTTTTGTATCTCTTATTCGTTTTTAAATTACTGGCCCTGGTATAATCATACAGTGATTGTATATGAATTGATTTCCCTTGCTTTTTTAACAAGGTTTATATTTACTTCTGCCGTTACTCTTCAGCGTTATATATGGTTAATATTATCAGGCGTTTTTGTGTTCTTTTCATTCTTTACCAAGCAGGATGCAGGTGCACTGGGCTTGATGGTTTGTTTTTTCATCATTTTGTATTGTTCAATAGTAGAAAAAAAATGGCTGCATGTGCCCGTTTTCCTGGGAAGCTTTTTTTTGACAGGTGTCATTATTATAGTTCCGTTCCTTAAATACGGATTTGGCTATTGGTTTAACTATGGGCAGGCCCCGCATACCTCCCGTTTCTCGCTGGCTGATTTCACCGGCGAATTTTTCAATAGTTCCCAATGGATAAAATTTTATATTTTCTTAATTTTATTTTTACTTTTTGCCACTGTAAATAAGTGGAAAGATTTTTTTTATGATAAAAGACGAACGGTATTTACGTTACTCACATTAGGCATTCTCGTAGAAGCCGCCATTTTCCAGGTTACCAGTTATATTCCTCCAGACAATAACATTTTCTTTCACAGCTTTGCAATTGTTTTCATATTGGTATTGCTGGCAGAATTTTTACCGCTGAATTTTGAAGCATTCCCTACTTTACTGGTCTGCGTTGCAGGAATTATGTTGTGGTGGAGCAGTATTTACTGGAAGTTTATTGAAAAATATTTAGTGAAACCATCGGTAGCAGTTTCTTCGGATGTGGTGAACAAGCAAACCTATCTTATTTTCAAACCTGATACATCTGACGTTCCCATGGATCAATGGAGAACTATTCCCTTGAAAGCTTTTGGCAAGATCCTCCTTCCCGGACCAACAGTTGATGGAATTAACCGGTTAATGCAAATGAACATGGTAAAGAAGCAGAAGAATTTAAAAGTGCTTAACATGACGGAGTTAACGCCGCTAGCAAGGGAGATGCATTTTGAATTAGAGAGATCGCCCGGGTATCCATTATGGTATCATAAAGGCGTGGGTATGTTTCAGAAGCAGACTGATATGTTTTCCGATCGCGTTAAAACTAATTATTATGACCTTGTTTTGTTTGAATACATTCCATATCTTAATAACTTTTATCCCTTCCAGGTTAGGGATGCCCTAATGCAATATTATAAGCGCATAGATGTATTCCCCGCTCCCCGTAAGCCTTCCGTGCAGTCGTGGGTAGAAGTATACGTAAGGAAAAATTATAGTGATTCGCTTACTATAACCAATCCATGATTAAACTGCAGGGTGGGGCTTTCCCCGCTCTAACCGCAACCTGAGGTGATGATTTTTATTCGTGAATCACAATAAAATTGTAGATAAATCGCTGCATCAGGTTGGGGCCAGTTCCTGAATAAATATAAATATCATTCTATCAGGTGTCGCCTGAAACGTTTTAATATTGCTTTATACAACCCGCCGTCCATTTCAATGCGACGATCGGAGGTCCAGGCAAATGCTCGTTGTTCTGTAACTTTATAAAGTTTTTTCTGAAAGGTGTTTCTTAATTTTATCCCAAGCCACCCATCTTCATTTGTGCCGGCAGGGTGATCAAACCCACCTACCGCTATACCTTCTGTTCTTCTGAATGCTGAATTAAAACCATAAATATTCACTGCCTGGTCACGGAATTTTTTATTGAGCCATTTAAAGAATCCTGATAGATATTCATATCCAATATATATCATTCGTGATTTGCCCGGGCTGGGAATGAAAGAAAAATTACCATATACCATTGCAATGGTATCATCCTCTAATGGCAAAAGCATTAAATCTATCCATTCAGATGGATAGATAGTATCTGCGTCAGCATTCAAAATATATTTTCCCCTAGCCAGTTGCAAACCGGTATTTCGTGCTGCAGTAACCCCTGGTTTGGTTTCCAATATACAAGTTGCCCCGGCCGCAACAGCAAGTTCACCGGTTTTATCCCCCGAATTATTATTTACTACTATGATCTCGACCCCTTTTGTTGTGCAACTCGCTGATAAAGAAGATAAAGTTTTTAAGATATGGTCCTCCTCATTATGAGCCGGTATGATGATGGACACATCTGGATTTACAGCACTCATTCTTATTATATTATTTCGGATGGCGGCCAATTTATCTTTTAGCACTTCTATGGTCTGATTATGTTGCTTTATATCCGGGGGAATAACTATTGAACGCATGAACCATTGAATCTTTAACCATCAAAACTATTGCATACCATTTGAAAATAAAAAGAATCATAAGGGCTCGCTAGCCATACCACGAGATTATGCCCTTAATTTCACAATTAATAACCTGGAATTAAATATTCAATAATCAATGCTTAATTAGAACTTTGTCTGTAAATAAAAACCATTTATTATTACTACGGCTTCAATATTATCTAACCCAATTGAATACCTTAAAGGAGTAGGCCCGTTTAGGGCCGACCTGCTCAAAAAAGAGCTGGGCATATTTACGTTCGAAGATTTACTGGAATTTTTCCCATATCGTCATATCGATAAAACCCAGGTAAAGCTTATAAAGGAAATAATGCCTGAAACAGATTACATCCAGGTGGCAGGAAGGCTGGTCAGCCTGGAGATCATGGGCGAGAACAGGAGTAAACGGCTGGTAGCTGAAATAAAAGATGCTTCCGGTATATTGGAACTTGTATGGTTTCAAGGTATTAGTTGGGTTCAAAAAAGCATCGAGGTAGGCAACGAATACCTGGTATTTGGACGTGCCGGTTTTTTCCAGGGAATGCCGCAAATAACCCATCCGGAAACAGAATTGTTAACCCGCGAAAAACTGGAGGGGAAAGCTCTGCTGGAACCGGTTTATTCTACTACTGAAAAATTAAAGGCGAAAGGATTAGGGGGAAGACAATTGGCAAAGTTTACTTCTGTATTGCTAGAATTATTGAAGGAACCGGATTTGCCGGAAAATCTGCCGGTTAATATTATACAGCACCTGAAATTAGAACCCAGGTTCAGGGCATATCAACAGATCCATTTTCCACCCACTCCTGAATCGTACCAAAAAGCAGTGGAGCGACTAAAGTTTGAAGAGTTATTTCTTGCCCAGGTAAGGCTTGGAATTATTAAGTCGCAACGGCACCGGTATTCTAAAGGAGTGGTTTTTAGCCAGGTGGGTAAATTATTTAATAACTTTTATCAAAAATACCTTCCTTTTCAATTAACAGGTGCGCAGAAAAGAGTGTTAAAAGAAATAAGGCTTGATACGGCGCATGGCCGCCAGATGAACCGTTTATTACAGGGCGATGTAGGAAGCGGAAAAACAATCGTTGCTTTACTTTCGATTTTACTTGCGCTGGATAACGGTTACCAGGCATGCATGATGGCACCTACTGAAATTCTGGCACAACAACACTTTTTAAGCCTGAGCGAATTACTAAAGGATATGCCCATTCAGCTAAAATTACTTACCGGTTCATCAAAGTCAAAACACCGAAGGGAATTGTTGCAAATGACAGAAGAAGGTTCTTTACATATTTTAATAGGAACGCATGCTATTTTGGAGGATTCTGTTCAATTTAAAAATCTTGGATTTGTGGTGATAGATGAACAGCATCGTTTTGGCGTAGCGCAAAGAGCAAAATTATGGTCAAAAGCAACCATACCACCTCATGTACTCGTAATGACAGCAACTCCAATTCCCCGTACTCTTGCGATGACAGCTTATGGAGACCTGGATTATAGTGTAATAGATGAACTGCCTCCCGGTAGGCTACCCGTTAAAACAGTTCACCGCTACGAAGACAGCAGACCGCAGGTGATGGATTTTATTAAACAGGAAATCGCTAAAGGCCGCCAGGTATATATCGTCTTTCCTTTGATAGAAGAGTCGGAAAAAATGGATTATGAAAACCTGATGAAGGGTTATGACAATGTACAAGCCTATTTCCCGGAACCAAAATACTGGATAAGCATGGTGCATGGAAAACAGAAGGCAGATCTCAAGGAAACAAATATGCAACGGTTCGTTAAACGCGACACTCATATCATGGTCTCAACCACCGTTATAGAAGTTGGCGTAAATATTCCGAATGCTACGGTGATGATCATTGAAAGTGCGGAAAAATTCGGTCTTTCCCAACTGCATCAATTAAGGGGAAGGGTGGGAAGGGGGAGCGATAAGAGTTTTTGCATTTTATTAACGGGCGTTAAATTAACTAATGAAGCAAGGGAGAGGTTAAAGATAATGTGTGCCACCAATGATGGATTTAAGATTTCTGAAAAGGATCTTGAACTTCGGGGACCGGGGGATATTGAAGGTACGCGTCAAAGTGGGGAGTTGAATTTTAAATTAGCCAGTTTGGTGCAGGACAAACATTTGCTTGAAATTTCTAAAGAAATGGCTTACCGGGTATTGGATGAAGATCCTGATCTTCTGAATTCAATAAACCAGCCGCTAAAAACGTACCTACAATCGCGCAAAGGCAAAACGATATGGAGTAAGATTTCGTAAGTAATATTTGCGAACGTTCAATCGTTTTAATTCTGTAAATTGTAATTAAGAGCTTGATAAACAAAATATCCATACTATTTATATTCGGCATCCTCTGCACTTGTAAATTGCTTGCACAAAATGATGCTAATGCACTGGAATTTGTTGAAAACAAAGGACAGTGGGAAAACAACATCCGGTTTAAAGGAGTTTTAAGCAACGGTGCGTTTTTCTTACATAAAACAGGTTTTACCGTTATACAATATAGTCCGGATGACCTGGCCCGCCTGGCGGAAAGCGCCCACGGCAAACCGTTCTCCTCTGAAAATACTCCCATATTTGAGAAAGATGCCAACATCCTTCCATCTAAAATCAACAACAGCACAACTAACAATATTCTTCGTTCTCATTCTTACCAGGTTAGCTTTGTCGGCGCCAGCGAAAAGGTGGAAATAGTGGCAGATAAATTACAGCCCACTTATAATAATTATTTTATTGGAAATGATTCTACAAAATGGGCAGGTAACTGCCGGCAGTTTCAATCCATTACTTATAAAAATATGTACCCGGGTATTGATGTAAAGTTTTACAGTGAATATGGGAACCTGAAATATGAATTCATTGTGAATCCGGGCGCCGATCCATCCCAGATAACCATGAGTTTCACCGGTGTAGATAATCTCAGCATCCGGAATAGTGAACTGATCATTAAGACATCTATTGGGGAAGTCAAAGAGCTATATCCCTATACTTATCAATACGAAGGATCTGGGAAGAAAAAACTCGATTGCCGTTACCAGTTAACGGGTACTACAGTAAAATTCGCAGTAAAGAATTTTTCCCGTTCAGCTACTCTCATTATAGACCCCATTTTAATATTTGCTTCTTTTAGCGGCAGTACGGCTGATAACTGGGGCTACACAGCTACTTATGGAAAAGACGGTACCTTTTATGCCGGAGGTATTGTTTTCGATACCGGCTTTCCTGTATCCCTTGGCGCTTTTCAAACCAGGTATGGCAGTGGAGTAAATGAACAGAATTTTTGGAACATGGGCATCATAAAATTTAGTTCAAACGGTGCCCAGCGTTTATATGCTACGTATATTGGTGGCAGTAACAAAGATCAGCCTCATAGCCTGTTTGCTGATCCGCAGGGCAACCTGGTTATTGCAGGCAGAACTACCTCTTCCAATTACCCGGCTACGGAGTCTTTCGGTCCACAGGGAGATTGGGATATTGTAATTACAAAATTAAATTCTTCAGGAAGCGCTTTAATCGGTTCCGCCAGAATTGGCGGAAAAGGTAAGGATGGTTTCAATACTGCTGATAGCCATTCGGCAGGTACACAACAACTGATAAATAATTATGGTGACGATGCGAGAAGCGAAGTAATACTGGATGCAGCTGGTAATATTTATGTAGCTTCCTGTACCATGTCAGACGATTTTTTTACTACTCCCACCGCCGTGCAGTCAGCTTTTGGTGGCCAGCAGGATGCCGTTCTAATAAAAATGGATCCTGCTTGCAGGAATATACTATATAGTTCATTCCTGGGTGGAACGGGTTATGATGCAGGTTTTGTGCTTTCTTTAAACCCGCTTACGCAGGACATTTATATGGCAGGCGGTACAACAAGTAAAGATTTTCCCGGTAATAAATCAGGATCTTATCAAGGAACCTTTGGTGGTGGCATAAGTGATGGGTTTATCGCAATATTTTCTAATGATGGTTCCGTGCTGAAACAAACAACCTATATGGGTACTTCAGGTATGGATGTAATATTCGGCATACAGTTCGACCGGAATAATTTCCCTTATATCATGGGTATTACTGCAGGCGCCTGGCCGATAGTAAGTATCGGCAATACGTTTTACTCTAATCCGAATTCCAAGCAATTTATCTCCAAGCTTAAAAAGGACCTTTCAGGTTTTGTATATTCTACGGTTTTTGGTACGGGATCTCTCAATCCTAATATTTCACCTGTGGCATTCCTGGTTGACCGGTGTGAAAATGTGTATGTTTCCGGCTGGGGAACAGACCTGTTTCATCAATACAAACTAGATGCTATTACAGCCATGCCGGTTACAAACGATGCCATAAAAAAAATTCCGGATGCAACGGATTTTTATTTTATTGTATTACAGCGGGATGCCTCAAAGTTATTATATGGAACTTTTTACGGCCAGACTGGTGGAGTAGGAGAACATGTGGATGGTGGCACCAGCCGGTTCGATCAGAATGGGATTATTTACCAGGCGATCTGCGCCAATTGCGCGGGTGGCCGGGAAACAAAACCTCAGTGGCCGGTTACTGCCGGTGCATGGTGTTGTTCAACACGTTTGGCAGCAGCCAAAACAGGCGCGCAGTGCAACCTGGCGGCTCTAAAGATTTCTTTTAATTATGCCGGCGTCAGGGCTGGTGTCAGAGCCTATATCAATTCGGTTTTCGATACCACGGGTTGTGTGCCCTTAACGGTAACCTTGCGCGACACTATTCTTAACGCGCAGAGTTATGAATGGGATTTCGGGGATGGATCACCGGGAGTTATTTCAGACAACTTTGAAGTATCACATACCTACAATAACATCGGATCATATTCTGTCAGACTTATAGCTGTGGATTCGGCAACCTGTAATATCAGGGATACGGCACACATCACTATCATTGTTCGAAACGACAGGGCAGTGCTCGACTTTAACCCGGTTAAACTACCGCCTTGCGAATCGCTGGCATTCCGATTTGACAACCTGTCCACAGCACCGCCAGGCAAACCTTTCACTGGCCAACTTTTTGTTTGGGATTTTGGAGATGGTACCCGGCTAAATACAGGAACCGGCAGTGTAAATCATACCTATATTTCAGCGGGAACCTATAAAGTGTCACTGGTACTAAATGATACCAGTTATTGTAACGGGCCGGATTCCTTGGTAAAAGAAATCCGTATCTCGCCGCTTGTGAAGGCGAAGTTCGAAATACCGTTAACAGCCTGTGCTCCTTTTAATGCAGTGTTTGATAATACTTCACTAGCCGGACAAACATTTACCTGGGATTTTGGAGATGGAAGCCCCTTGTCTAACAGTATTAATCCCACGCATTTGTATGCAAATCCCGGCACTTATTTGGTGAAGCTGAAAGCGATAGATGCCAATACTTGTAATGTGCAGGATTCGACGCAATCTACATTGGTAGTTCAATCTGCGCCCACGGCTGCATTTACCGTTACGCCAACAGTGCCAGTAGAAAATACACCCTTTGTTTTCACCAACGCATCTTCGGCTAATGCATCCAGGTTCAAATGGATATTCGGTGATGGTGATACCTTGTTAACTATTAGCCGTTCAAATGTAGATCATCAGTATAAAGCTACCGGTACATTCAATCCATGCCTGGTTGCATTCAACCAGCTCGGATGCACGGACACGGTTTGCACCACGGTAAAAACAATAGTAACCCCCAGGCTGGACGTACCCAACGCCTTTACACCGCTAGGCCCGGAACAGGCCAGCCGCATTTATGTGAGAGGATTTGCCGTAGCGAAAATGCATTTTACCATTTATAACCGGCTCGGACAGAAAGTATTTGAAAACACAGATATCAACCAGGGATGGGATGGCCGGTTTAAAGGGGTGGTTCAGCCTATGGATGTATATGCATATACTTTAGAGATTGAATTTACGGATGGCACGAGGACAACTAGAAAGGGTGATATTACGTTAATAAGGTAGTTGTTAATTGTTAATGGTTAGTTGTTAGTTGTTAATAGTCAATTTATAATCATGTTGTTTAATAAGAAGATTTAACCATGAGAAGCAAAGAAATAAAATTAAGATTGGGAGGTGTCCCGCAATGTGGAGTAAATGACGTCGTTCCAAACAGAAAAGGATATGCGAAAATATTGGTTATCCTTATAACTTCTGTTTTTTGCTCAGCGGTTTCGTACACGCAGGATCTGCATTTTTCACAATGGTTTAATTCTCCGCTGACTACTAACCCGGCCAATACTGGATTCATTCCGGATGCGGATTACAGGATAGGAGCCAACTACCGCAATCAATACGTTAACATTCTCTCAATGCCTTATAAAACATTCAGCATTTATGGAGATGCACAGGTTTTTCGCAATAAGTTAGACAATGCATGGATGGGACTTGGAGGTGTTATTCTTCGTGATGCGGCAGGTTCAGGCAATTTAACATCCACCAAAGTATATGGCTCGCTTGCATACCACCAGGAATTGGGTTCGGCAAGTTTATTGTCAGTCGGTTTTAACCTGGGTTGGGCTAATAAAAGCATTAACCCAAACCAGTTGAAATTTCCCGATCAGTTTAATAAAGCAACAGGATTCTTTGATGCCGGCATACCTTCCAGTGTAATCTTCAACAACACAAATACCAATTACCTTGATGTACAGGTAGGGATGAATTACGCATACTTTCCATCTGATAAACTGTATGTTAACGGTGGAATTTCTGTTCAGCATGTTAATCGTCCCAAGGAAACTTTTTTTAGTGAGACCAATGGTTTTGATAACCGGTTATCACCAAGATATATAGGTTTTCTTAACGCGAGCATTAAGGTAAGTGACGTGGTGATTTTAAATCCGATGGGATACTATTCTAACCAGGCAAAAGCTTCTGAATTGGTTGCAGGGGTAAACCTAAATTATAATCTGTCCGGTGAAGGAATGTACCAACTGTTAGGTGGAATATATTATCGAAGCAGTGATGCTTTTATACCAATGTTGGGATTTCAGGTTAACAGTTTCAGGATGACTTTTACGTACGATGTTACAACGTCCACACTAAGCAACTATAATAATGGCCGTGGAGCGGTTGAATTTTCGCTGGTTAAACATGGATTCTTTTCGCAGTTTGATGGTTCAAGAAGGCAATCGATGTGTCCTACATTTTGATTATAGTTAATAAAGCAACCAAAAAAATACATCAACATATATTTAACCCATATTATACTTTCTTCAATTAACGATTATTTAGGTGTAAATTTTCCAGGAAACTGCTAATCTTTTTGAAAGCTGTTTAATTTTGATTGGGTGACGTCAATTTATGCGATAGATAAAAAGCAGGTTTTTGACCCCAATAATTTTTAAATGTGGAAAAAATTTCGATAGATCACATCCTTAAATAAGTCAAAAAATATACGATGAAAAAATATTTATTATGTGCAGTGATGATGTTAGTTATATATCTGCCTGCTGTTTTAGCCCAACGTGAAGAACCGGAACCAACAGAAAAAAAAGGCTTTGACAAGAGCAAGCTTTTCATTGGAGGTAATTTGGGGGCAAGTTTTGGTGACTATAGTCTTGCCAATATATCTCCACAGTTAGGCTACCGGTTTAATGATTACCTGGCTGCTGGTGTGGGTATCAATTTCCTTTATTCCAGTATTAAATATAGGTATAGTGATGGTAGTCTGGATTCTAAAACCAGTTATGGTGTAACGGGTTTAAACGTATTCGGAAGAGTATATCCCATTAAATACATTTTGTTGCAGGCACAGCCTGAATTAAATTATGTATGGGTTAAAGAAAAATATTATGATGGAACCCCGGATTATAAAATACCTGGAAAGTTGGTGCCTTCATTATTATTGGGTGGTGGTGCCGTAATACCGCAAGGCCCTGGTGCGTTAGTGATAATGGTGCAGTTTGATGTTTTAAACCAGGCCCAGAATCCATATGGCAATCGTCCTATTTATAATTTCGGGTATAACATCGGGTTTTAAATATTGTAGGGCATGGCTTTGCCCTGACCGCAACCTACTATCCATGCAATTATTTTTCGATACACAATGAATACTCCAGGGATATCTTATTCTATCTTATTAAAAATCTCGATAGGGGTATTACAGAAAATTATTCGTTGATCCCATGGTTCATACAAAAATCCTTCTTTATCCATCTGTTTGATATGCATGATCAGGTAATTGTAGTAACCGCCTGTGTTTAGAAAGTAAATATTTTTTTCGTGGATCTTCAGCTGGTTCCAGGTGAGCATTTCAAATAACTCGTCCATAGTGCCAATTCCGCCGGGTAAAATGATAGCCGCATCACACATATCATATAGCATTTTTTTTCGGCTATGCAAGTCAGGCACTACAGCAAGTTCGGTTAATCCTTCATGTTGTTGCTCCCAGTCAACCAATATCTTGGGAATAATTCCCATTACGGAGCCTTGATGATGAAGAACGGAATCCGCGATTATACCCATCAGGCCCTTTTTACCTCCCCCGTAAACAAGTTTAATTTTCAATATGGAGATCAGCCGGCCTAGCTCGGCAGCGTGTTCAGCAAACATAGGGTTATTGCCATTTCTTGACCCGCAAAAAACAGCAACGGATTGGATTTTAGTCATTTGGATATTTTCAACATTCAAAAAAGAGTCTTGTAAGATAGTATTCATTGTTATAACTGGCAAAACTAAGTGCTGTGTAAGTAATCGGGTAAAGTTTTTTTACCTTCATCCGAAAATTAAAAATCTGTTTGCAAATTAAACTATATATATGTCTCCTACTGTGTTGCTCACTTTTGTGATTGGGTATTTTTTGATGTTGATCCTGGTATCTTACTTCACTTCCAAAAATTCTTCTGATAATTCAACTTTCTTTATCGCTAATCGCAAGTCGAAATGGTGGCTGGTGGCTTTTGGAATGATTGGTACAGCCTTGAGCGGTGTTACATTTATCTCGGTTCCGGGTGAAGTAGGGGCTCCCAGCGGCGCACAGTTCAAATATTTCCAGTTTATCCTGGGAAATGTAGTGGGATATGTATTTGTGGCCACTGTTCTCTTACCCATGTATTATAAAAAGCAACTTACATCGATATATGAAGTTATTGAGCGTACATTAGGAAAAGTAAGTCATAAGACGGCCGCAGCCATCTTTTTGTTGTCAAGAACAATTGGCTCATCCTTTAGATTGTACCTGGTGGCAATAGTGTTACAACGGTTTATTTTTGATAGCATGCAGGTTCCTTTCTGGCTTACCATTGTAATCTGTCTTGCCTTAATTTGGGGTTATACATTTAAGGGCGGATTAAAAACAATTATCATTACAGACACTTTGCAAACAGTATTCCTGGTAGCCTCCGTTTTTTTCTCTATCTATTTTATTTGCAGAAGCCTGAATTTAAATATTCCGCAGGCATTTGAGACGATCAAAAATAGTGGCTATTCAAAAATATTTTTCCTGGATGATTTTGCATCCAATAAATTCCATCTCACTAAACAATTCCTGGGTGGAATATTTGTAACCATCGGTATGTTTGGGCTGGACCAAGACCTGATGCAGAAAAATTTGAGCTGTAAAAATATCTGGGACGCGCAAAAAAATATGTTTACCTTCTCCGCTATTTTTGTTGTCGTAAACCTGTTTTTCTTAAGCGTAGGAGCCTTATTATATATCTATGCTAATAAAAATGGAATTGCTGTTCCGCTGGATGCAGTTTCTCATCTTCCAAGAACTGATTATTTGTTTCCGGAAATAGCCCTGAATCATTTTAAGGGTGTGCCTGCTATTGTTTTTATGTTAGGCCTTACGGCTGCAACGTTTGCTACTACCGATTCTGCTTTAACCGCTCTAACAACCTCCTTCTGTGTTGATTTCTTAGGGTTTGATAAACCCGAAAACGAAAAGGCTACATCCAAAGTAAAAACCCGGCACCTCGTGCATGTAGGATTTTCAATTTTAATTTTGATTGTTATTTTATTGTTTAATGCGCTTAACGACGCTTCCGTAGTGAGTGCTATATTTAAAGTAGCCACCTTTACATATGGTCCGTTAATTGGATTATTTGCGTTTTCATTGTATGCTAAAAAGCGTTTAGTGTTTGATAAGGCAACCCCTTTTATCTGTATCCTTTCGCCCATCATTTGTTTTTTTATCGACAAGTATTCGAAACAGTTCCTGGGTGGATATGTTTTTGCGGAAGAACTAATTATCGTAAACGGACTGATTACATTTACATGTTTGTTGCTGATATCAAAGAAAAACAGGTTAATGGTTAATGGTTAATGCTGAATTGTTAATGCTGAATTGTTCATTTTATTAAATATTTTTTTTAGCGCATACAGGCCAGATGCCAAAGGATTCTTTCATTAACCATTAACCATTAACCATTAACTTCCATCTTTACCTAAACGATTGAATAATGGAACTAATCAATCCACTGGTGTTAAGCTATTCAGAGCGATTTTCCACGCCGGAAGATGGTATATTGCATAGTATAGCCGAAGAAACCTCCCGCACTCACGCCCATGATCATATGTTAGTGGGCCATGTTCAAGGCAAGTTTTTGCAGTTTATCAGCGAAATTATGCAACCCCGGCGTATATTGGAGATCGGTACCTTTACAGGATATAGCGCAATATGTCTCTCGAAAGGCTTGCAGCCGGGTGGTAAGGTGCATACCATTGAAATAAGAGAGGAAGATGCAAAACTGTCACAACATAATTTTAACGAAGCGAATGTTCAGGATAAGATAATTTTACACACCGGGAATGCGTTATCCATTCTTCCGGCATTAGATGAGGAGTGGGATCTCGTTTTTATAGATGCAGATAAACCGGGATATATTAAATATTACGAATTGGTGATTCCCAGGTTGAGAAAAGGAGGCGTAATCCTGGCTGATAATGTATTGTTTCATGGGCAGGTGTTAGGGATTGAAATTCAGGGTAAAAGTGCAATAGCTATTCAGGCTTTTAATGAACATGTATTTCAGGATAATTCTGTAGAAAAAGTATTGTTGACTATCAGGGATGGCTTACTTATGATCATTAAAAAATAAAACAGCTTACCGGAATGCAACGTAGAGTTATTATTTTCTTTTTATTAATTATAATAGCAGCCACTAAATTGGTCGCGCAAAAAGCGTCAGACGTTCTTGAATATATAGCTTCGTTTAAAGATATCGCTATTAAGGAAATGAAGCGTACCGGCGTTCCTGCAGCTATAAAACTGGCCCAGGGAATACATGAAACGGAAGCGGGAAAAAGCGACCTGGTGGTAAAATCAAATAATCACTTTGGCATAAAGTGCAAGGCTGACTGGAATGGCGATAGGGTGTTTCATGATGATGATTCACGAGGCGAATGTTTCAGAAGTTATAGCAATCCGGAACAATCTTTTATGGATCATTCGGATTTTCTCAAACGTAGTTCCCGCTATTCTTTTCTTTTTGAACTGGATCCTACAGATTACGAAGGTTGGGCCTTTGGCTTAAAAAAGGCAGGATATGCCACTAATGTTAAATATTCCCAGATACTAATTAACCTAATTCGAACCTATAACCTGGAGGATTATACCCTTATTGCCCTGGGGAAAATGAAAGAGTCAGATCACCTGCTCGCTACTAACAATATAATCGGATCTATTATCACACCCAGGGAAGAATCAGCCATTGTGGATGCCGGACCTCAAATGATGAACGTACCCCCCTATCCGGCAGTCCAGTTTGCTATCAACAACACAAAAGTTATCTATGTAAATTCGAAAACTCCCTGGTTGTCGCTTGCGGAGCAGTATAATATACCCTTAAGCCGTTTATGGGATTTTAATGACCTGGAAAAAGATGACGATATCCTGCAGAAACCTCAATTAGTATATCTTCAGCGCAAACGTAAAGTGGGGGGTGGTGAATTTCATGTTATGAAAAACGGTGAAGATCTTTATGATGTTTGCCAGTCGGAAGGGATTCGTTATGAAAGTTTACTGGAATTAAATCACCTTAATGGAAACCGCACACCTGCTGTAGGTGAAAAATTGAACTTAAAATATCCTGCTACCGCTCCACCTTCATTGGCTTTGGATCTAAAAAATAAACTCTCATACAATAATCTTTCGGAAAAAAATATACCCCGGGCGGAAAACATACCGTCAAATAAAGCTCAGTTGAACATAGGAGAACCAGAGATAGCTTTTGAACGCACTACCCATCTTGTTTCATCAAACGAAACCCTCTATAGTATCTCAAAAAAATACGGAGTTGAACTGGAAAAAATAATGAAGTGGAACCGGTTAGACAACATGAATGTTAAAATCGGGCAGTCTTTAATTATCTACAAGAACAATTAACCGCTTATTTTGAGTTCGGATTAAAGCAATTCTTTGTATTATTATAGCTTAATTCATTAATTCCTTTTTAATGCCGAACATACTGGTACATAACAAATCGTTTGAGCTTTACCTGGCTGCTGATAAAATAATTGAACGGGTATCTGCCATCGCAGCCCAGCTAAATACTGATTATGAAGGTAAAAAGCCTTTATTCATAGCGATTCTCAATGGTGCTTTTATGTTTGCTTCTGACCTTTTCAAGCACATAAATATCGACGCAGAAATTTGTTTCATCAAACTGGCATCCTATAAAGGAACTAAATCCAGCGGCCAGGTGGTTACAGCCATCGGATTGGATATTGATTTGTATAACCGGCATCTGATTATTGTTGAAGACATCGTTGACACCGGTAAAACCCTTAATGTATTCCTTCCACAATTAAAACATCAGCAACCGGCCTCCTTAAAAATTGCTGCGTTGCTGCATAAACCGGAATCAATTATTTTCCCGTTGCATATTGATTACCTGGGCTTCTCTATCCCTAATAAGTTTGTGGTTGGATATGGTTTAGATTATGATGGCTTAGGAAGAAACCTGGCAGAAATCTATAAACTGGCTGATTAATTCTGTACCTGAAGGAAAACGCTCCCGGTTGTTGCTGACCGTGTAAGCAACGGTTGAATACTTACCTTTGCCTTAAACTTGTTAATATATTATTAGCCATTGAAACCTGTATGTTGCATATTGTTGTTGCTTTTATGTAATTCAGCCTTGTTTTCGCAATTCTATTTGCGCGGTGAAATTAAAGACGAGGCCAATAAACCACTTTCTAATGTTAAAATGCTGCTTCATTCCACTGGTTATATTTATTATTCAGGTAGTTCGGGTGGATTTGGTATAATGTCGGGTAAAATGGCGGATTCAGTGAGCATTTCCCTGGATGGCTTTCAAACGATAACGGTTCAGCTATTAAATAACAAATATGAGTACATCGTTCTAAAAATGCTGGCATCTGTGAGTCTGAAGAAAAAGCGCCTGGTCTCTTTTACTAAAGACATGAAAACAGATGAAAAAATGGAATGGTCGTTAGGAGGCGAAACGTATTCAAATTTATTGGAGAATGCATTTATCCGGACTAAGAAATTTTCTGAAATAGGATTTGCCATTAGTATTGACAAAGCCTCATATAGTAACGTACGAAGGTTTATTAACATGGGCAGCACAGTGCCACCGGATGCCGTACGTATTGAGGAAATGCTTAATTATTTCAATTTTGGTTATGATAAGCCCCGGAAAGACCAGGCATTTAGTTTTGATTCGCGCGTAACCTCCTGCCCCTGGAATCAGAACAATCAGTTACTTTTTTTGAAAGTTTGCGCGCGGCAGGTAAATATGGAGTTAGTTGCTCCAAGTAACCTTGTTTTTCTTATAGATATTTCCGGTTCAATGGACATGCCCAACCGTTTGCCGTTATTAAAATCTGCCTTTAAATTGATGGTTAATAACCTGCGTGATAAGGACACTATATCAATAGTAGTTTATGGAAGTACCGTAGGCGTTTGGATGCAGCCGACATCAGGCAAAGAAAAACTTAAAATTATAAAGGCCATTGAAGATCTTTTTCCCGGCGGCGCCACCGCAGGAGCCTCAGGTATTGTTACTGCTTATGCACTTGCCAAAAATACTTTTATAAAAGGTGGTAACAACCGTGTAATACTGGCTACTGACGGCGATTTTAATGTGGGTCAGACGTCTGAGGACGAACTGGAAAAAATGATATTCCAGCAAAGGCAATCAGGCATTTACCTCACCTGCCTGGGCGTGGGTATGGGAAATTACAAAGATTCCAAGCTGGAAGTGCTTGCAAAAAAGGGAAACGGGAATTTTGCCTATCTCGATGATGAAAAAGAAGCGGAAAAGGTGATGGTGAAGGAATTAACGCAAACCCTGTATTCTGTGGCGGATGATGCTTACCTGAATATTAAGTTCAACGCAAAGTTTGTAGAGCAATACCGTTTAATAGGTTTTGATAACAAGATCAATGCGGTAGCTGATTCATCCAGTGAACTGGAAGGGGGTGAAGTTGGCTCAGGTCATACTTTGCTGGCTGTTGTGGAAATTACTCCTACGAACTCCCTCGTAAATGTAACGGATAATTTGAATGATAAAGAAGAATTGGCAAAAATTACTCTGAACTATAAAGACCCGGATGATAGCTTACGCCATACTGCTATTCACAGCTGTGCCGTTGATTTTATAGAATTCCAGGAGATGGATAAGAATTACCAGTTTGCCTCTTCCGTGATTATGTTTGCATCCCTGTTGAAAAAATCGAAATATTACAAAAATATCTCCTGGAAAGACACCATCATCCTGGCAAATCAATGTTATAATCCAAGTGATCCCCTACAAAAAGAATTTATTGATCTATTGGAGAAGGCTAAAAAAATATATGGGAAGGAGAGGAGGAAGAAGAAGGTATGAGGTATGAGGTATGAGTTTGGATATCAGCTATCAGCTATCGGCTATCAGCTATCAGCCTTGGTCAACAGGTCGATGTCACAAGGTCAAAAACTTAGAAGTTATATAAAAGTCTCTCATGAATTGAGAATGCAAACATCAGGTGAGATAACTTTGTAAAAGAAGCATGAATAATTCCTTAATTATTACCAACTTTGGTTAAGTTATATAGTAGGTATGAGGTATGAGGTATTTCCGGGCGTTTAAAAATACAAAAACCTCTTGATAAAAGAGGTTTTATAATTATAAATTAGATGATGATAGTGTGCGATTATATTCGTTATTCCAAGGATTAAATAATTAGGCCACTCCCTCATAGCTCATAGCTCATACCTGATACCTCATACCTCAATTCACGAAAACATCTCCCTTACCTTGTCAAAAAAGTTCTTATCGGTTTTATCCGGGCTTGGCTGAAAATTAGGAGAATTATTCATTTTCTCCATCATCTGCTTTTCTTCGGCCGACAAATTTTGTGGGGTCCATACATTAATATGAATTAATTGATCTCCCTTTTCATATGAATTAACAGCTGGAAACCCTTTTCCTTTCAGACGGAATATTTTTCCGCTCTGAGTTCCAGGTGGAATTTTGATTTTTGCCCGGCCATCAATAGTAGGAACTTCTACATTAGTACCAAATACCGCATCCGGGAAGGTTATGTGCAGATCGTAGGCCACGTTTAATCCATCCCGATGTAAATCAGCGTTTGCTTCTTCTTCGATTAGAATTATGAGATCTCCATTTGCACCCCCGCGTTCTCCGGCATTGCCTTTACCACTCATGCTAAGCTGCATGCCCTCCTGAACGCCGGCGGGAATGTCTATACTTACTGTTTCTTCGCCATAAACGCGTCCCTCGCCTTTGCAATTAGTACACTTGGCAGATATGGTAGTGCCTTCACCGTTGCAGGTAGAGCAGGTAGTTACCGTTTGCATCTGGCCCAGGAAAGTATTCGTTACCTTTCTCATCTGGCCACTTCCACCGCAGGAACTACAGGTCTGAATGCTTCCCTTATCTTTCGCACCGCTTCCACTACAGGTATTACACAACACATATTTTTTTACCTTCACACTTTTAGTAACACCCTTCGCAATCTCCTCATAATTTAATTTAAGTTTTATGCGAAGATTGCTTCCCCTAACACCATGGCTTCTTCCACCACCGCTCCTTCCCCTGCTTCCGCCGAAAAAACTGCCAAAAACATCATCCCCGAAAATATCGCCAAACTGGCTGAAAATATCCTCCATATTGCCAGTATGACCACCCCGGCCATTGCCTTGTACACCTGCGTGCCCAAACCTGTCATACTGTACTCTTTTATCGGGATCGCTTAAAATTTCATAAGCTTCAGCAGCTTCTTTAAATTTCTCCTCGGCAGCTTTATCTCCCGGATTACGGTCAGGATGAAACTGCATGGCAACTTTGCGGTAAGCTTTTTTAATTTCTTCCGCAGAAGCACTTTTTGCCACTATTAATATTTCGTAATAATCTCTCTTAGACATATTTAGACATAATTCATTGTCATTAAGTCATTACCTATCGCAAGAATGAATCTTAATGGATAATTAAACGTTCAAACAGGTATTCTCCCTTTTTAATTTCACCTGGTAATTAAATGTAAGTGACAAACGTTTCGTATCCTTTAAACCAGGCTGGTGGCACCGAAATAACGACTTGTCATCAAACCAAACTTATTTAATTCGCTACGAGCCTTCCTTACTTACCCACTACCACCTTGGCAAATCGAATGATTTTGTCATTCAAATAATACCCTTTTTGCACTTCATCCAAAACTTTGCCTTTCAGCTCAGCACGAGGGGCAGGAATTTCAGTAATAGCTTCGTGCAGGTCGGGATCAAATGGCTGGTTGATACTTACCATTACCTTAACGCCCTTGGTTTGAAACGTGGTTCTCAATTTATTAAAAACTAATAATACACCTTCTTTGATAGCAGCTATGTCATCACTATTTTCCATTTGTTTCTGCGCCCTGTCACAATCGTCCAGAACATCCAGTAAGGAGATAATAACATCTTTGCTGGCGGTCTGGATCAATTCCAGTTTCTCTCTTGCAGTACGCTTACGAAAATTATCAAACTCTGCAACAAGCCGGATATATTTGTCTTTTAATTCAGCTACCTCATCCTGCATTTTTTCCGATTCACTATCCTGGCTAAACTCTTTAAGATAGGATGTTCCTGCTACATCGGAATCTGCGTTTATATTTATAGTGGTATCATTTTCTTTATCAGATAATGAGGACTCCCCATTTTCATTACCCGGATTCTTAAAATCTTTATCTTTCATACAATAAAAAAAATTATCGCTTTAAAATTACGTTCCTGACATGAAGAATATTTATGCCATTGCCCTGCAAAATTACAATAAACTATAAATTAATCAATTCCGTATTACAAGGGTATGGGTTGACAATTATTTTGCCAAGTAGGAACTAATAGACAAATTGTCGTGTCAGGCGCTTGAATAATGAACAAAATTTATTATTTTAAGTTTGTAGCAAAGTTCCGTGTAACCGCAATAGAATATTTTCTTTTAGAACCCATACCTGCATCAACGATACAATGATACCTGTCTTTTTGAAAAACAAAATTAGTTCTCGTGTCGAGAATGGACATCCCTGGATCTTCGCTAACGAAGTAAATCACATGGAGGCATCTATCAAAGGAGGTGAAATCGTAGAAGTTTTCACTCACGACAAAAAATTCATTGGAAAGGGATATATAAATCCTAAATCGCAGATCCTTGTTCGCCTGCTCACAAGAGATATTTCCGAGGTTATTAATGACGAATTCTTTTTCAAAAAAATAAAGCAGGCTCGTGATTACAAAAGCAAAATCGGCTACACAGAAAATTGCCGGCTTGTATTTGGGGAAGCCGATTATTTACCCGGTTTGATCATAGACAAGTTTAACGATTACCTTGTTATACAAACGCTGGCTTTAGGCATTGATAAATGGAAACCGGCTGTTGTTAAGGCACTGGAGGAAATTTTTAAACCCAAAGGTATATACGAGCGAAACGATGTTCCGGTTCGTGAGTTGGAGGGTTTGGAACAGCAAAAAGGGTATCTGTCCCTGCCTTTTGACACCAACATCATTATTACAGAAAATGGATTGCAATTTCATGTTGATATTGAAAATGGGCAAAAAACAGGCTATTTTTTAGATCAGCAGGACAATCGAAGGGCATTAAAAAACATTGTGCAGGGTGCCGAAGTACTCGAAGTATTTTGTTATACCGGCACTTTCTCCGCCCACGCCGCGCACTACGGGGCAAAAAAGGTGATGGGGATAGATATATCTGAAAATGCCGTTATCCAGGCTCGCAAAAACGCGCTTTTGAATGGGTTACAAGATATATGCACTTTTGAAGCGATGAATGCATTCGACTTGTTGAAGGCCTGGGCGAAAGAACGAAGACAGTACGATGTAGTAATCCTTGATCCTCCAGCATTTACCAAAAGCCGCGCAAATATCGATAAAGCCATCGCTGGGTACAAGGAAATAAATCTTCGCGCTTTAAAACTCATTAAAAAGGGTGGTTTTTTAGTAACCGCATCTTGCACCAATCTTATTTCACCCGAACTTTTTTTACAAATCATTGACTCCGCAGCCAGGGACGCAAAACGTAAATTGAGGCAGGTTACCTTCCAGACCCAATCCAGCGACCACCCCGTTATACATGGAATGGAGAATACGCAGTACCTGAAATTTTTGATTGCCGAGGTGCAATGAGTGAGGATAGTTCAATGTTTAAAGTTCAACGTTTAATGTTGGTAACACTGATATTAAAAGAACTTACCCTGGACCAAGAACTTTAAATTTAATTTTGACCTTTGAACTACTTAGCTACCTGGAATTTGCCGGATTCAATAACCTTCCCCTTTTTATCCGTTAATTGAAAAATATAAACACCTCTGTAAAATTCGGAGAGATCAATAATGGTTTTGGGAAGAATTGTTTGTAATTCGAAAACTTTTTTACCGATAAAATTAAATATTTTGAAGGATTTGTCTTTTTCAATGCCTTTTTCAAAACTGAAAGTAATTTGATTGACGGCGGGATTGGGGTAGAATTTGGCGATTTTAACGTCTGTATAAGAATCAAGACGGGTTTGACCAATAGCTTGAAAACTAAATAAACCAACAAGGAACAGTATGTAAAAAATTCTCATAGATTGATCTTTTTACATGTACAAGCTAAACTCATTGATTCAAAATTACGAAGCAATTGCCTGAAATATTATCAATTTAGTTAAAAACTCTTAGAAACACGTCATTTTATAATTAATTTAACGTTGTTCAGGCAATAGACTCCAACACTTTTTTAATAGCAATAAAATCAGGTAGTTCACCCGAATTGTTTAGTACCTCTTTGTATTGTAATACACCTTGCTGGTCAATTACAAACGCTGCTCTTTTTGAAACACCCTTCATCCCCAACGAAAACAAATCATAAAGGGCATCATAAGCCTTAGAAATTTCTTTATTGAAATCACTTAACAGGGTAAAGGTTAAAGACTGGTCTTCCTTAAACTTTTTGAGTGTATAAATAGAATCCACACTGATGCCCAACACCACGGCATTTAAGTTGTTGTAGGCAGTTATTCCATCTCGTACCGAGCAGAGTTCCTTTGTGCAAACACTGGAAAAGGCAAGTGGAAAAAACAACAATAATACTTTCTTTCCTAAAAAGTCTTCCAGCGATACTTTTGTTTTTTCTGTATCGTACAAACTGAAGGCGGGGGCCTTTTGACCTATTTCAGGCATATTTCTTCTTTTTTGTGATCAGAAATAGAGATAATAATTGCTCATTAGCAATTAAAAATAATTACCATCGCTGAATGAAACAACAGCTTCTCCTATAATTCGAAATTCGTAATTGTCTAAAACCGGGGGCACAGCACTTTATATTTAGATGAATTGGAGCGTTCCAGGAAGCCGACATAGGAAACAGATAACTCAAACCCTCCTCTGCTCTGGCTTACTGTTTTTAGTGCAGACACATTTACGTCATAACTTATGGCAACCGCGAAAGGGTTATAATCTATCTTGATCACCGGGATCATCGCATCTTTCCATCTCAAAAATGCACCTGCATGCAGAGTATATAGCGGGTTGTCAGGACCACCGCCCATTTTCACAGAATAAAGCGCTCCGCCGATAGTTTCCTGGAAACTACCCTGTGCGGAATGATCAGCCTGCAGCGTAAAAAATGTATTATCATCGATAAAGTATTTAACACCGGCAGAAAAAACATACTTTGGATTTAGCGCAGCCGCCGCAGACAAGTAAAAAGAATTGCGGGGACGACTGATATGATGATAAGCTGCTCCAAGGTAAAAGCTATGCTTTTGATCCTGGCCAAAACTGGCATTAAAGCTGGCTCCAAAACTTCCATCCGGGGCTGTATAATTAGGATTGATAAAGGTTTCGCCATCAGCCAGGGCCGGATTATAAGCAGTGCCATCGAATTGACTATTGGTAGTTATTTTAGTCCGGTCAATTCTTTTTTGTAATATACCGCCCATAAAACCAACAGATAAATACATTACTTTCTCGCTACTTAAAGATTTATGGTAATTAATAGCAGGAAGAACATAGGTGGAGGTTAATCCAGCTGAACCGGCTTTATCATATAAAATCTGTAATCCCGCAGTAATAAAATCATCTGCTTTACCAATGGGCATTTTATACTCTGCATTAAAAGAACCTGAACGATAGGCATTCGTAAAACTTTTCCATTGATCGCGGTAAACTCCCTGTACCCGGATATCGCCGGTAAATATGCCTGCAAGGGAAGGGTTTCTGAGTAAGGGCGCTTCAAAGAATTGTGAAAAATGAATGTCCTGGGCCATATTTTTTAGGCCCATCAGCAACAGGATCATTAACAAGCTCAATAGGGTCGCCCAACGCTTTTTTTCTTTATTACCGATCATCCTGCTATATCTGGGTTTAACTATTTGCATCACCTTATTAATGTAACATTGCCTTTAAATGGAATAATAGATCCGTTTTCGCAAATAAACTCAACGATATAAACGTACACATCAGAAGGTGCATTTTTGCCTTTATGAGTTCCGTTCCATCCTTCTGAAGGATTGTTAGCTGAAAAATTCCTTTTTGCAAAAATTAGTTCGCCCCAGCGGTTAAATATCCGCATAGATTGTACATTATTAATACTATTGCCCCGCGGGAAGAAAATATCGTTATTGCCGTCGCCATTTGGTGAAAAAGTGTTGGGTACAAAATAATTTTTCTCGTTGCATACAACGGTAATAGTAAATGTAGATGAATTAGTGCAGCCATTACTATCCGTTACATTTACGGTATATGTAGTGGTTGTTTTTGGATTGGCGAAAGGTGTGGCACAGGTACCGCAACTTAATCCCGAGGCAGGTACCCAATTATATGATTTTGTATTCTGGCTGTATGTTATGGGAATTGTAATACCTGTTCCAACAGGCACTATAATGTCTGCAGCCGCGGTAATAACAGGAAGAGGTGCTACCACAATATTTTTTGAGTCCGATCCCTTACATCCCAGGATATTAACTACTTCAAGACTTACAGGATATGGGCCTTCTTTTATATAAGTAACATCCACATTCATTTTAGAAGAATTGCTGCCATTACCTAAATTCCAGGTGTACACTGCGGTGGAATCAGCGGCTGAAAGAACCGCTTTAAGAGAGAGGGGCGAATTTATGCACACAATGCTGTCGCCAAGTATACTGGGAACAGGTGTTCTGTACACTCTTATGGTATCCGTTAACGTTTTGCTACAACCTGACTGTGTAACTACACTCAAAGAAGCAATGTATTGGCCTGGTTTATTATAAGAATGAACGGCATCTTTATCCGTAGAGGTATTCCCATCACCGAAATCCCATGTACTGGATATAACAGGGTCATTGCCGAGCGTATAATTGGTAAAATAAACTGTACCTGAATCACAAAATGATTTACGGTCCGCTGAAAAAAACGGATCTGCTCCTAATACCTTAATTGAAGTGGCGCCACTCACATCTATCTGGCAACCGCTGCTGTCTCCTATCTGAATATATGGGCCATATGAATTCGGAGAACTATAAAAATGCTGTAACGAATCGTTTTGTGATTTGTCAGAAGCGCCATCTCCAAAAATAAAATTGAAGTAGGTGTTTATGGGTGTTTTTACAACGAAGTCAACCAGTAAAGAATTACACCCTGTCACTGGACTATAACTTATAACAGACGAATAAGGATTAGTAATGCTAACTGTATGTTCACTTGAATCTATGCAACCACCAGCCCCAACAACAAACAATTTGGCAACAAACACTCCATACGTGTTATAAAAATGGATCGCAGTGTCTAGGGTTGATGTGGTATTGTCGCCAAAATCCCAATGAAAGGACGTATGGTCTTGTCCTTTAATCACGAATTCAGCTTCCAGCGGCGGGCATATGGTAGTTGAATCGGAAATGCTGAAGGCAGACCTGGGAGAAGTTACTTTTATATATTTGGGTTTTGTCAACGAATCGGTACAGCCGTAAACATCCTGTATCTTCAGAGATACGGAATACAGGCTGTCTTTTCCCGTATATATATGCGAGGGGTTCTGCTGGTTTGAAGTTAACCCATCGCCGAAATTCCAGAGAAATGAAAATGGATTTATAATATTTGATGAATCGGTAAATTGAACGCCGCCACCCGGGCAAATTAAGGTATCCTTCGTGTTGAACGCGGTGGTCGGTTTAGAAATCCTGATTACATTATTATGCGTAATCACATCTGTACAGCCATCTTTTCCGGTAGTTGTTAATGTAATATTATAAACCCCGGCAGTTTTATATTGATGAGTAAACGGGGTGTTCTTATACGTTTGTTTTACGCCATCACCATAATCAAATGTCCATTGAGTGATACTACCCGCAGGTGTGGATAAATCGTTAAAACTGACAGTGCCATTTACACAGGCCACGCTATCTGCGGCTGCAAAATCTGCTTTTGAGCCAATTATGGTAACCTGTTTGGTAATGGTATCCGAGCATCCTCCCAGGTCTGTAATTGCAAGTGACAGAGGGATATTGCCATTACGATTAAAGCCGGAACTTATCATATTTCCCCCATCTACAAAAGGCCCCCCGTCAAATGACCATTGATATCTTGAAATATTCTGTGGGTTGCTGTTTATTGAAGTCAGGGTTATATTTTGAGAGCGGCAAATAGTATCTGGTGTGTTTTTACTGAAATCTGCAATTTGCACAGCAAGCGCTACGGGAACTACTAAAGTATTAACGCAACCTCCATTGGTTACGGTTAACCTCACATTGTAGGTGGTTTTGGATGGGAATGTATAAACAGGATCGGTAGCACTCGAGCTTCCATTGGCCGGATCACCAAAGTTCCAGCTGTAAACCAGTGGTTTTGTGTTATCAGAAGTGGAAGCATTGGTGAAAGTAACGGTTGGTGAAGTGCTGCAATCACTCTTGAAGGTAAATTTTGCTAAAGGAGGTGCAACAGTGATATAAGCAGGCTTTGTTTCTGTATTTAAACATCTGTTATTGGATGTTGTTAATGATACGGTATAGCTGCCTGGAATGGTGTACTTGTGGGAAGGGTCCATTAGAGTAGACGTTTTTCCATCTCCAAAATCCCACAAATAAGTAAGACCTGTCGAGGGAATAGAAAGATTCTTAAACTGAATGGACGAATCTGAACAGGTTTGTGCGGTATCTGAAGAAAAAGCAGGAGTCGAGGGCAAACCTGTTGTAATGCCATTCGCGAGGGTAACGGAGCCCGTGCAACCGCCATTAGTAACTACGGATAGTTTAAGAGTGAAATTTCCCACACTATTGTAAGTGTGTGAAGGATTTTGTGCCGTACTTGTAGCTCCTCCATCACCGAAATCCCACAAATAACTGCTAATGCCATCTACAGCTGTTACGTTTGGAACAGCATTGAATTGAAACGGAACGCAGCCCGATGCCGGAGCGTTGGCAACCAATACAACAGGGGGGGTAATCCTGATAAATTTCGGTTTGGTCAGCGTGTTTTGGCAGCCGGTACTGGTGGTGATAGTCAAACTTACATCGTATTCTCCTGCTGTCGTGTAGTTATGTGAGGGCGCTTTTTGACTGGAAGTACCACCATCACCAAAATTCCACGACCAGCTGACAGCGTTTGGCGAAATATCCTGGAAGGTCACCCCTAAAGGTGCTTTGCAGGCTCCTGGTGTATTTGAGGTAAAATCAACCGTGGGAAGAGGTAATATATTGATGGTTTTTGTTAATGAGTCAGTACAGTCGGCGTATTTATTCACCAGTTTTACAGCATAACTGCCTGCAGCGGTAAAACTTCTGGTAGCATTGGCCTGGGTCGAAGGAAAATTACCGTCGCTGAATGTCCAATTTGAAGTCAGGGCAACAAGTGTAGATGTATTTTGAAAAGAAACAGGCGTATTGAGGCATGCACTATCCGGACTACTAAATGTAGTAAGTATACTGCCTACTGAAATAGTTCTTTTTATAGTGTCCTTGCAGCCCAGATCGCTTTGCGCTATTAGTTGAACATTCAACGGGGTGGATGTTGCTACATTTATCACAGGATCCTTACTCGTCGAGGTATTACCATTTCCAAAGTCCCAATTATAGGAAAGATTACCCGGTCCGCTGGTTTCATTCATAAAATTCAAATTATACGGGGGTTTGCACACCTGGGCAACGGGATCTTTAAAAGCAGCATTAACACCTGATACAATTCTTACAAATCTGTTCTTACTCATAGTGTTGCTACAACCCGTGCTGTTTGTAACCGTCAGGCTTATAGTGTTAAAACCTATCGCATTATATGCCTTGACAGGATTTTGCTGGGTAGAAGTGGTGCCGTCGCCAAAATTCCATGCCCAACTGCTCAAACTACCGGCATTAGCCACTGATTCATCTTTAAATTGAATGTTTGCGGGCAAGCAGGCAGTGTTATAATCCACAGAAAATTGTACCTGGGGAGAAGGGTTTACAGTAATGTAATTCGTTTTGGTAATTCCATTTGTACCATTCGCATTGCGCGCCACAAGGGATATGGTATAAACGCCCGGGACGTAATAAACCACCTGTACATTCTGTTTATTAGATAACTGCCCGTTTCCAAGGTCCCAATTCCAGAACTTGGGATCCCTTGAAGAAGCATCTGTTAAATTTACAATCAACGGAGCGCATCCGGTTGTTACATCCGCTGTAAAATCCGCAACAGGAATCTGGCTTTTTACTAGCAACCCAAGCAGCAGCAAGCCAGCTAAAAGTATGTATCGAATCAATTCATTCAGTTTAAGGTCACTAAAATTATTTATTAACCGATACAATTCCCCTCCTGTTAAGTGAATTCGTAACGAGGTTCTATTTCACAGAAGTAGGATTATCTAAATCACTTGTTAATATACATTGCCTGGAAACCTTGAAAAATCATACCAATAATGCAAATTGCTTATTAAAAGTCATAACCAGCATCCCAATAATCATAATCTGCAATATTTACCAAGGTTGAACTAAAAAGATTAACGTATTAGGGCCCCAATACATTGCCTTATAAAAACTTTTTTAAAAAAAAGTAATAGCTGATGGCTTTGAGTTACTGACTGTTAAAGACGTGGAACCTGAACACTATTTTTAACGGCAAAATGCAAAAAGATGATAGGTTTTTCTTGTTATTTTTTCTTGAATCGTATAGTAATTTTTTGCGTGGGGGTAACTATTTCTGCAAAAACAAGTCCCACATTCGCACCCAGCCACTGCCATACGTGATTTAGCCGGCTTAATTGAGTACCTGTAACGGGAAAATTTACCGTTACTGTAAGATTATCCACATCGCCTACCCATGTACCTGAAATCGTTGAAGTAGCGGTAATAGCATCCAGCTTACCATTCTCATAAAACTGGAATTCATATTCCATAAAATCATAGGTATAATCAAAATAGTTTTCCGTATAGTTTTCCAGGAACCAACGACCATTAGTAAGTACGTCTAGTACGTAATTTTCCTTTTGCTTATCAATAGTTTTTTTACAAGATTGTATGGACATGCTGAGGAAAACACCGACGGTAATAAGCAGGCTGGTCTTCATAATGCAGTTATTTAATGGAAATTGTAAATATCCCCATACTTTTTATTGCCATAATCCAGGAAATACCGGATATCCAGAACCTCCCCGGTAATATGGGTACATAATTCCGCACCAGTGAACCTTCTGCCATAACGATGTATGGTAATCCGAAGCCATTCTAGTAACGTTTCAGTAATGCCATTTGTTATATTTTGTTCCAGTAAAGGTATTTGTTTTTGAGCTGCGGTAAAGAATTGAGCGGCATATAAACTTCCAAGACTATATGTAGGGAAATAGCCGAAGCTTCCATGGCTCCAATGAACATCTTGCAGGCAACCCCGTTTATCATCGGGAACCTTGATCCCCAGGTATTTCTGATACTGTTCGTTCCAGTAACCGGGAACATCTTTTGTCTTTAACAGCCCTTCCAGCAAAAGCTTTTCAATTTCATAACGAATCATAACATGGAAATGGTAGGTGAGTTCATCCGCTTCCGTTCTAATAAGAGATGGCGCCACTTTATTTATCCCTTTGTAGAACTCGCGGTTTTGAACATCGTTTAATTGTTGCGGGAACCATTTTTTTAGCGACCTGCCGTGATATTCCCAAAATCCTTCACTTCTGCCGACATTATTTTCCCAGAGTCTAGATTGTGACTCATGAATGCTTAAAGAGGCGTATTCGCCTAATGGTAATCCATATTCTTCCTGCGGCAATCCTTGCTCGTATAACGCATGACCAATTTCATGAATACTGCTCCATGTCATATTTGCCAGGTCATTTTCATTGATCCGTGTAGTTACCCGAACATCGCGGCAACTGAAATTAGTAGTAAACGGATGCTCCGATATATCCTGCCGGCCGGCTTCGAAATCGAAACCCAATTTCCTGATCAATTCCATACCGTATTGCCATTGGTCCTTAGGATTATAATATTGTCGAAGAAACTCATCGTTAACGGGTGGCTGATTATTTATTTTTGCAAGCAAATCAATCAGGGGTTGTTGCAGGCTAATGAAAGCTTTATTCAGGAACTCCACGGTTAATCCGCGTTCGTATTCATTCAGCAGGGCATTGTAAGGATGCTGTTCATATCCCAGCATATCTGCTTCCTGTTTTTTCAACTGGATAATGAGGTCCAGGTCTTTCTCAAAAAAACTAAAAGAATTCGCTTTTCTCGCTTCCAGCCATGATTGATAGCCTTGTGAAGTAGTTTCACGTAAAGTTCTCACAAATGCCGCGGGTAGTTTTTTCCATTTGGAATAATCATAAAGCGATAATTCAACATTTATTTTTTCATTTTCTTCCAGGTCGTTTCTCTGGTTAAGCTCTTGTAATAAATCACCGGTTTTTTCATTGGTAAATAGGGAATGGGCCATTTCAGACAGGGTGGCTATCTGTTGCGCCCTTGTGGGAGCGCTTTTTATGGGCATGTATGTTTCCTGGTCCCATTCCAGAACAGCCGCGGAATATTTTATATCGGCAATTTTTTGCAAGGATGCCTTATATTGCCGATATAATTCGCGGGTAGACGTAGTGTTAACCATTTTATAAAAAAATGAATATTGTTTACTGGCAATGTTACTAAATTATTCATGAACTACATTTACCTTGTTTTTTCATTTACCCAATCAAAATGTATGATCTCGTTTTTAAAACGTTTCCTGTTTTTCAGCTTGCTGGCTTTTGTAAACCCGCTGGTAAATGCACAAAAGATCGATTCCATGATGAACCTGTATCGTGATAATTTCCCCCAGGAAAAAGTTCATGTGCATTTTGACAAGAATTATTATAATCCGGGTGAAACGATCTGGTTCAAAGCTTATATTATGAGCGGAGCAAATCTTTCAGAAATAAGCAAAAATTTTTATGCCGAGTTAATAAACGATAAGGGGTTGGTGATACAAAGAATAGTGGAGCCTATCTTAGGCTCTTCTGCTGCAGCGAGTTTTACAATTCCTGCAACTTACAAAAGTCAGTTTGTTCATTTCAGGGCCTTCACTTCCTGGATGTTGAATTTTGACACAAGTTTTCTATATAATAAGAATATCCGTGTAATTTCATCAGGACCTTCAACGGCCCTTGCTCCCGCAAATGCCAGTAGTTTGCAATTTTTTCCTGAAGGAGGCGATCTTATTACAGATATTGAAACGAAACTGGCTTTTAAAGCCAACGACAATTTTGGGCTACCGGTACGTGTGAAGGGATATATTAAAGGCTCCGATGGAAAAAAAATAAATGATTTTAGCACCGGTCACGATGGACTGGGATCTTTCCCCTTTACGCCGGTGAAAGGTCAAACCTATACTGCAATTTGGAAAGATAGTACCAATAAAGAAAATTCAACAGCCCTGCCTGCCGCCAAAAATACCGGGATGGTATTAAATGTTACTAATGCCCCCAGGTCAGTAACCTTTGTTGTGAAAAGGAGTGAATCTGACGATTTATTAAAGCAGGTTTACCTCGTTGCGCATATGGATCAGCAGATGGTTTACAGGGCCCGCATAAATCTTACCGACAACTTTTTAAACAGCGGCCGGATACCGGTAGATCAGTTGCCAAGTGGTATTTTGCAGTTGACATTGTTTAATAGCCAATGGCAACCCTTGGCGGAAAGAATTGTGTTTGTAAATAATAACGACTACATATTTGACGCATACGTGTCTACGCTTTCCAAAAACCTGAACCGTCGGGGTAAAAATACTATCGAAATAGAAATCCCTGATACCCTGCTTTCTAATCTTTCCCTGGCTGTTACCGATGCCGGCATAGACCCCTTGCCAAATAATGAAGAAAATATTTACAGCCGGTTATTATTGACCGACGATATAAGGGGCTATGTACACAATCCGGCCTATTATTTTTCGTCACCGGCAGACAGTGTTGCCCAACAGCTTGATATGGTAATGCTAACGCACGGTTGGAGACGTTTTAACTGGAGTGACGTGATGGCTGGCAAATTCCCTACACTCAGGTTTCCTCCTGATAGCTATCTTACATTAAAAGGTAATGTTATCGGGTCAGGCGGAAGCCTCACCAACCTAACTGCTAAAACGTTAAATCTCATCCTACAACTTAAAGATTCGACATCGCAATTTTTGTCTGTACCCGTAGGTTCCGGGGGTAAATTCACCACAGAGCCTTTGGTGTTCTATGATACGGCAAAGGTATTTTACCAATTAAATAAAGATAAGCGCCAGGGGGCGGATAATATTATCGTAACCGTTGACAATGGTCTCTGGAAAGGATATTCCCAGGTGCAGTTTCCGCCAGATATAAAGGATGGTTTAAGTCCCTTGGAAAACACTGCGATAATAAATAACCGGAAAATATATGATCAAAACATTAAAGTGGAGGCTGATCGTACTAAACGGGCCAAAATGCTGGAAGAAGTAATAGTAAGAGGAAGAGTGAAAACGGCAGTAGAGAAAACAGATGATATTTATACAAGCGGTTTATTTAAAGGGGGTGACGGTTATAGCTTTGATCTGACGAACGACCCAAGTGCACAAGGGGCTATGACTTTATTCAATTATCTGCAGGGAAGGGTGCCGGGTTTACAGATAAGTAACGCTATGTCTGGTACGCCTGGCTTAAGTTGGCGAGGGGGAACTCCTGATTTATTTCTGAATGAAATGAAAACGGATGCCCAGGGCTTATCAACCCTTTCAATGTCGGACATCGCGTATGTCAAGGTTTTTCGTCCTCCCTTCATGGGTGCTGTTGGCGGAGGCGGAGGTGGGGCTATAGCTGTATATACCAAAAAGGGCGGGCAGATGCAAAATTCCAGCTTTGTAGGGTTAAGTAAAGTAACGATAAATGGGTATACACCCGTAAAGGAATTCTATTCTCCCAATTACTCCCAGGAAAATCCAATGGATGCTTTAGATGACATCAGAACAACTCTTTACTGGTTGCCTTATATTTTCCTGGATAAAGACAAGAAAAAAACAACTCTAAGCTTTTACAATAATGATATAAGTAAAAAACTTAAAGTAGTTATAGAAGGGGTGAATGAACGGGGAAAGTTAACGAGGGTGGAGAGTATTATAGAGTGACAGACAATTACGAATTACGAATTACAAATTACGAATTATCGGTTTCAGCAACCGTGGTTGTAATTCGTAATTCGTAATTTGCACGTATGGTGATACAGCAAATTATTGACTACCTCGAAAGCATAGCCCCCAGCAGTTACCAGGAAAATTATGATAATGCCGGCCTTATAACCGGTTTGGCTGGGTGGGAATGTACGGGTGCACTCATCTGCCTGGACACTACAGAAGCCGTTGTTACAGAAGCCATTCAAAAAAACTGCAACCTGGTTATCGCTCATCATCCCATCATATTTTCAGGGTTAAAAAAAATTAATGGAAAGAATTATGTGGAGCAGACCGTGATAACCGCTATTAAAAATGATATTGCCATATACGCTATCCATACCAATCTTGATAATGTACAGCATGGCGTGAATGGAAAAATTGCCGATCGGTTAGGGCTGGTTAATTGTTCTGTTTTACAACCCAAAACAGGTACTCTAAAAAAGCTTTTCACATTTGTGCCGCTGGCGCAGGCAGAATTGGTACGGAGTGCTATTTTCATGGCAGGTGGAGGCGCGGTCGGTAATTATAGCGAATGCAGTTTTAATGTGGAAGGTGAAGGCAGTTTTAAGGCCGGTGAGGAAACCAATCCTTATGTAGGTGAGATAGGGCGGCGGCATACTGAAAAGGAAATAAAGCTTGAAGTCATTTTCCCGGCCTATTTAGAAAATAAGATAGTGAAGGCAATGATCGGGGCCCACCCCTATGAAGAGGTAGCGTACGATATAATTCAATTAAACAATAATCACCCCTCCCTGGGCGCCGGCATAATTGGCGACTTAACGGAACCTGTAGATGAAACGGTATTTTTGAGACTTTTAAAAGACCGTTTTAAAGTGCCGGTAATAAAACATACCCTTCTAACGGGCAAACAGGTTAAGAGGATTGCCTGTTGCGGTGGCGCCGGCAGTTTTTTGATTGTCAACGCGTTAACTAAAGGCGCTGATTTTTTTATCACTTCAGATCTAAAGTACCATGAATTTTTTGATGCCAATAACCGTTTAGTTATAGCCGATATCGGGCATTATGAAAGCGAGCAATTTACGATAGACTTACTGTATGAAATTTTAAAGGGAAAATTCAGTAGCTTTGCACTCCTTAAAACTGAAGTGAACACCAACCCTGTTAATTACTTTATTGATTAGGAACATAATCAGTAGAGTATTACTAATAACAGAACTACAATTATACAATTATACTTTAAATATGGCTAACGTAAAAGACTTTTCGGTTGAAGAAAAATTAACCGCCCTGGTTACATTACAAAAGATCGAATCTAAGTTAGATGAGATCCAGATCCTGAAAGGTGAACTTCCCATGGAGGTGAGCGACCTGGAAGACGAGATCCAGGGATTGAATGCCCGGCAAACACGAATTGAAGAAGAAATTAACGGTGTCAAAGAATTTATCGAGCAAAAGAAAGAAGCCATCAAGGAATCTGAAGCTTTGATAAAAAAGTACGAAAAGCAAAGTACAAACGTAAAAAATAATCGTGAGTTTGAGGCTATCAACAAAGAAATCGAGATGCAGCAGCTCGAAATCAAACTTGCCGAGAAGCACATGAAAGATGCTAACGAAGAAATAGCTGAAAAAGCTGTTATGCTGGAAAAAGCTAAAAAGAACGTGGCTGCAAAAGAGACTGTTCTAAAAGGCAAAAAAGACGAATTGGAAAAGATCATTTTAGCTACGGAAAAAGAAGAAAAGCATTTTAATAAATTATCTTCCGACGCCAGGGAAAAAGTGGATGAGCGATTATTACTTTCGTATGACCGTATCCGTAAGAACTACCGCAACGGATTAGGGGTCGTTCCGGTTGTGCGCGATGCCTGCGGAGGATGTTTTAATGCTATACCACCACAGAAACAAAGTGAAATCAAACAGAGGAAAAAGATTATCATCTGTGAAAATTGCGGTCGTATTTTAGTGGATACAGAATTAAATGATGCTGTGGATATTAAGTAAGTTTCATTTAGAAGTGAAGTGCAAAAAATATTCATTTAAAAAAATCGAAAGGTGTTCAATCAGAACACCTTTTTTTATGATTGAATGAGCTTTATTTCAATAGGCATAAAATGGGTTATGTTTATATAAAAAAGTGATTTCCCCTACAATAGTTAGGGTTGAATTGGCTAATTTTCAGGTTCCTAACAGAAAAATATGCTTCAGCAACTTCATATACAGAATTACGCTATCATAGATGAGATCACGATCGATTTCTCTGGCAGGCTGAATATTATAACTGGTGAAACGGGCGCAGGTAAGTCTATTTTGATGGGTGCACTAAGTTTAATTCTTGGTGACAGGGCAGATACTTCTGTATTATTAAATCGCGACAAAAAATGTTATATTGAAGGCACTTTTACTGTGGAGGGAAAAAAAGAAATACAGCAGTTCCTGAAAGAAAACGACCTGGACGTAGAAGCCGAATTAGTTATCAGGCGTGAAATTACATCTAATGGCAAATCAAGAGCGTTTATAAACGATACTCCTGTAAACCTTTCGCAGCTGCAACAGGTAGGCACGGCTTTGGTTGACCTTCATCAGCAATTTGATACACTGGCAATGGCGGAAAGTGATTTTCAAAGAGAGGTACTCGATGCATTATCCGGCAATGCTGAATTGCTTGCTGTTTACCAGGGCACTTACCGGCAATTTCAGTTTGTTAAAAAGGCGTTGGCTGTTTTACAGGAGCAGAAAGGCCAGTTCAACGCAGCCTTTGATTATACCAGGTTTTTATTCGATGAATTGGAACAGGTGGCTTTTCGCGAGAACGAACTGGAAGATCTTGAAACAGAACTCAAAATACTAGGCAATTCAGAAGGACTTAAAGCCGCATTAACAAAAACGCTATACAGTTTAAATGAAAGTGAGCAGCCAATTGTACAGCAATTAAAAGTGTTGGCAAATCAATTGCAATCTTCTGCTGATTATCATCCCCGGTTGCCGGCGATTGTTGAACGTTTGCAATCATCACAAATTGAACTGCAGGATATCTCTGATGAGATTGAGTATTTAGTGGATCATGTAAATCATGACCCAGCACGTATTGAACAGATCAACGAGAGAATCTCCATCGGGTATAAGCTTCTAAAGAAACATGGAGTGCAAACAACGAATGAATTGCTGGTTATTAAAAAGCAACTAGGTGATAAATTACTGGAAGTATTAAATATAGATGAATCAATACTTGAAAAGGAGAAAGAGTATGATAAGTTACACAAAGATGCCATAGCGATAGCAAATAAAATTTCCGTCAACCGGCAAAAACAGGTAAAGCCGCTGGAAGAAAAAGTAAATAAATTACTGGCGCAGGTTGGTATGCCCAATGCCCGCCTGAAAGTGGAAATGCAAAAAGCAGCCCTTGCCGATAATGCGGGCTCGCTTCGCTTATCCGGCAGCGATGAAATTGAATTTTTGTTTGATGCCAATAACAGCGGGCAGTTTGCACCGATCCGTAAAGTTGCCAGCGGTGGGGAACTGAGCCGTTTAATGTTGTGCATCAAATCGTTGGTAGCCCAGGCAATTGATCTTTCAACACTGATTTTTGATGAAATTGATTCCGGTATTTCAGGGGAGGCAGCCCGGCAGGTAGGTTTTATCATGAAGGGGTTATCGGCAAGCAGGCAGATCATCTGCATTACACATCAACCACAAATTGCAGGCAAAGCCGATACTCATTTTTACGTTTATAAACAAGTAGCTGGCAACACCGTCAAAACCAACATCAAAATATTAACCAGGGAAGAACGAATAACTACTATAGCCCAAATGCTCAGCGGTGAAAAGCCTACTGCGGCTGCATTGGAAAATGCCAGGGAGATGGTGGGAAAATAATTATTAATTATTAATTAGCAGGTGTTTTTTGTTCCCTATGGTAATAAAACTGGTTACGCCGAAGTTTCGGCATTTTTTCATTAACAATTAACAATTAACCATTATTTTTACGTCATGTCGTACAATTTACTGAAAGGCAAAAAGGGAATTATATTTGGCGCTTTGGACGAAAAGTCACTGGCATGGAAAACCGCTATGCGGTGTTTTGAGGAAGGGGCCGAATTGGTTTTGACCAATGCGCCTGTTGCTTTAAGAATGGGCGAGATTAGTAAACTGGCAGAAGCAATTAAAGCCCCGGTAATAGGCGCTGATGTTACTAATATGGATGATCTAAAAAAATTGTTTGAAGACTCCATGACACATTTTGGTGGGAAGATTGATTTTGTGCTGCATTCTATTGGTATGAGCATCAATGTTCGGAAGGGCAAACATTACACGGAGATTGATTACGGATTCAATCAGAAGTCTTTAGACATATCGGCTATGAGCCTGCACAGGGTTTTGCGTACGGCTTGGGATCTTGATGCTATCAACGAATGGGGTAGCGTTGTTGCTCTAACTTATATTGCCGCCCAACGGGTATTCCCAGACTATAATGAAATGGCAGATGCCAAAGCATTACTCGAAAGTATCACCCGTAGTTTTGGCTATCATTATGCCAGGAAAAGAAAAGTAAGAGTGAATACCGTTTCACAATCGCCCACCCGAACCACAGCCGGTAGCGGTGTAAAAGGATTTGATGGGTTTATTAACTACGCGGAGAAAATGAGTCCCCTGGGTAATGCAGATGCTGATCAATGTGCAGGTTATATCACTACTCTTTTTAGCGATCTCACAAGGATGGTTACTATGCAAAATCTCTTTCATGATGGCGGGTTTTCGTATACCGGTGTTACTGAACAGGTAATTGAGCAAATGGAGAAATAGAGGGCGGCTATCAGCCTTCAGCTATCAGCTGTCATGAGGAAGTAAAACACTATAGGTCGATTGATTTTTTAATTCAGGTAAAAGTATTGTCACCAAATAAAAAAGCCATTCATATCGAATGGCTTTTTTATTTCTATCGTTAAAACTGATTTTAGTACCTGTGTTCTTAATACTCATCTTCATTAAAAAAGAAGTCTTCCTGGGAAGGATAGTCAGGCCAGATATCATCGATACCTTCGTAAATTTCTCCTTCATCTTCAAGCTCTTGTAAATTCTCCACCACTTCAATTGGGGCTCCGCTACGTATAGCATAATCAATTAACTCATCTTTGGTAGCGGGCCATGGTGCATCTTCCAAATAAGATGCTAATTCGAGTGTCCAAAACATTTTTTATTCTTTAGTTTTTCTGATAGTATTTGATTCAGGGTTTTCCATATAGCGCGCGCCTCCAAATCAATTCCCCATTTTTCCGCAAATGTAGCTGTTAAAATGAAACTTCCAAATATAACACAACATTTAACCTAAAATTTCAATTATTATGCCGTTGTTATGCACTGGAAGCCAGGAAAGCATTTATTTCAGTACTAACGGTAAAAATGGTAGGTTCGTACATTGAAGATCCATAAACGAATAAAAAGTACATGTTAATAGCCAGGAACATTCATAAAGCGTATGACAATCTGATAGTTTTAAAGGGAGTGGATGTAGATATCAGGCAGGGTGAAATTGTAAGTATTGTCGGTTCCTCAGGGGCCGGTAAGAGTACACTACTGCACATACTGGGAACACTGGATAAAGCCGACACCGGAACTATTGAGTTAGATGATATTCGTTTAGATCTTTTAAAAGGGAAAAAGCTGGCCGCCTATCGAAATGCCAATATGGGGTTTGTTTTCCAGTTTCATCATCTGCTGCCCGAGTTTACGGCATTTGAAAATGTTTGTATACCAGGATGGATAGCCGGAAGAAAAAAAAAGGAAGTAGCGGAACGTGCTAAACATTTGTTAGAATCACTGGGTCTGGGTAACAGGTTTGAAAATAAACCGCAGGCACTTTCTGGCGGTGAGCAGCAAAGGGTGGCTGTGGCGAGGGCCCTGATAAATAATCCCAAAATTGTATTTGCAGATGAACCCACCGGTAACCTGGATTCGGCTAATGCGAAAGAATTGCACGAGTTGTTTTTCCGACTTCGGGAAGAATTCAATCAAACCTTCCTGATCGTTACTCATAATGAAGAACTCGCGCAAATGAGCGATCGGGAATTGCATATGAAGGATGGAAAAATGATCGATAGTAAAGGGAGCTTGAATTCGGGGGCCAGGTAGTTATATTGTTCGAACGTTCGATTTTTCGGAAGTGTGGACCTGTGGTTTGGGTTTGCCTTCTAACATTAAGATAATTTAGAGTGTAAGAATTGCGAACTTGCAAACTTTCGAACTTCCAAACTCTCAAACTTTCGAACATCTGAACTATTATGCAATTAAACACTTCGAAAGGTTACAAAGTGATTATTGAATGGCTATCCAACAAAGGCCATCGACCATTTGCATTTCAGGAAGAAAGCTGGGAACACATAATTAATGACCGCTCAGGATTGGTAAACGCTCCCACCGGTTGCGGTAAAACATTTGCCGTTTTCCTCGGTGTGATCATAGATTTTATAAATAACCACCCAACAAACTATCAAACAGTAAATAAAAGCGGGTTGCAATTATTGTGGATAACGCCGCTTCGCGCATTGGCAAAGGATATTGGCCGGGCGATGGAAGAAGTGATCCTTGAATTGGGAATGAGCTGGAAAGTAGGCATCCGTAACGGAGATACCGATACCAGTGAAAGGCAGAAGCAAAAACGCCAGATGCCGGAGGTTCTTATCATAACTCCTGAAAGTCTTCATTTACTACTAGCCCAGAAAGGATATCCTGAAACTTTTTCAACCCTAAAAATGGTAGCAGTAGATGAATGGCATGAACTACTTGGCAGCAAAAGAGGAGTACAGGTAGAACTGGCAATCAGCCGGTTGATAGGACTGCGCGAAAAGAAAATTGAATTGGATATCGTGCAGAAGAGATATGAAGCTTTAGCGGCCGGCGAATCGAAACTGCCAACCAGGGAACTTTCTATTTGGGGAATCAGCGCCACCATCGGCAACCTTCACCAGGCGATGGAAGTGTTGTTGGCAAGCAAAACAGGTAAAGGCATTATTGTAAAAGCCATCATTAAAAAGCAAATTGAAGTAGAATCCGTACTGCCGGACGAGATCGAAAAATATCCCTGGGCCGGCCATCTTGGTTTGAGCCTTGTTGATAAAGTGATTCCTATCATTGAAAAAAGCAGAACTACCCTGATCTTCATTAATACCCGGGGCATGAGTGAAAGGTGGTACCAGGCCTTGTTAACAGCTAGTCCTGACCTTGCCGGAGCCATAGCCTTGCATCATGGCAGCATAGAACAAGACTTACGGTTATGGGTAGAAAATTCCCTGCACGAGGGTAAACTGAAAGCGGTAGTTTGTACTTCCAGTCTTGACCTTGGGGTCGATTTCAGACCGGTGGAAACGGTGATACAGGTAGGTTCGCCTAAAGGAGTGGCGCGTTTTCTTCAACGTGCCGGCAGGAGCGGGCACCAGCCCGATGCGGTAAGTAAAATATATTTTCTTCCTACCCATTCACTTGAACTGGTAGAAGCGGCCGCTTTAAAATCGGCCATAGAAAAAACGTTTATTGAAAGCCGTGATCCGCGTGTACTGTGTTTCGATGTTTTAATACAATATGCATGTACGCTGGCGATCTCGGAGGGCTTTTATCCGGATATTATTTTAAAGGAAATAAGAGCAACCTATTGTTACCATGATATTACAGACGAAGAATGGAAGGAAATACTGGAGTTTATTACTTCGGGAGGTACTGCTTTACAACAGTATGATGAATATAAGAAGGTAGAGATAATGGATGATGGCTTGTACAAAATAAATAGCAGGCGCATGGCTATGCGGCATCGCTTGCATATTGGAACCATTGTTAGTGAGCCGATGCTAAAAGTAAAATTTTTATCCGGCGGTTATATAGGAGTGATAGAAGAATATTTTATTTCGCGTCTCAAGGCCGGAGACACATTTACGCTGGCCGGCCGCATTCTTGAATTTGTAATGATTAAAGACATGACGGCGCTGGTAAAAAAATCATCGGCCAATAAAGCCATTGTTCCGAGCTGGAATGGTGGGCGAATGCCGCTCTCCGCCAATCTTGGTTTTATGCTTCGAAGAAAAATTACTGAGGCGGTGAAGGTTATAGATCCTTCAGTGATACAGAAAAATGCAGATTTGCTTGACATTGAAATCAAGGTTTTACAACCTCTTTTCGAACTACAGGAACATCTTTCACATATCCCCCGCGAAAACGAATTGCTCATTGAACAGATTGAAACAAAGGATGGATTTCACTTATTCGTATATCCCTTTGAAGGCCGCCTCGTGCACGAGGCCATGGCAGCCATCCTGGCTTACCGTATCAGCCGGATAACACCGATCACATTTTCCTTTGCGATGAATGATTATGGTTTCGAACTGCTAAGTGATCAACCCATCCCCGTGGATGATACTAATGTATATGAATTATTCACCGACGAAAATCTGTTCATCGATATTCAAAGGAGTGTTAATGCAGGCGAAATGGCTAAACGGAAGTTTCGTGACATTGCAACCATCGGTGGGTTGATCTTCCAGGGTCTGCCGGGTGAACATAAAAAAGCAAGACATCTGCAGGCCTCGGCTTCCCTGATCTTTAAAGTTTTTGCTGAGTTTGAGCCCAATAATTTATTGATCCGCCAGTCCTTTAACGAGGTTATGGAACAACAGATGGAAGAGGCCCGGCTACGCAATATGTTACAACGCATCCAGCAGGGAAAAATTGTTATTACTTTTCCCCGCAGGCTTACACCATTTTGCTTTCCTATCAAAGTAGATAGTATGCGGGAAGATATGTCCTCGGAAAAATTGGAAGACAGGGTTAAAAAGATGCAGATACAATTGGAGAGATAAAAATATTACTTTAAATGTTTTAGTTGAAACGAATACAGGATAACGAAAATAGCAACTATTGTTAAACCAACCATGCCGGCAAATCCGGTAAGTGAATTCATTCCAACGAATAGCACGCTTCCAACAAAAGGAAGAATTTCTCCGATAAGCCACAAAAAGTATCCCTGTTTTTTCAATTGCCTCATCTGTATGGCGCCAAATAAACAGAGAACAAGAGATACCAAAGTAATGATCATGAGAGGAATCCTGTTTTCATAACTTATTCTCATCATCTCCATATTTTCAGGGCTGTACATTTTTTTTGCAAACTCCGGCATTTTTTCAACAGCTTCGGTACCCTGCATTTTTTCCATCGTTTCCAGGGTGGTTTTAGCAGTTACTTGCTGGTATATCGTGAATATCAGGCCAAGTCCACAACCAATAAATGTGAGAATAGTTAACACATTCAAAGTGCCGGGAATTCCTTTTTTAGCGGGAACCGGTTCGAAAGGAGATCCTTTTAGTTGATCTATATCTGTCATATATTATGGTTTACTGTTTAAGAGTTTAAATTTAGTCAGCCTTTTTTAATAATCACAATAAATGGGAAAATAGATTTACGATACATTTGCATTCTTTACCATAAAGGATGCAGGCTCCCGTTCAACATATTGTAAATCAACAGGTATTCTGGATATCGCCCGAGCGGGTGCTATTTTGGGAGAATGAGAAAATCCTGATTGTTTCCGATCTTCATATCGGTAAAACCGGCCATTTTCGCAAATCAGGAATTGCCATGCCACAATCCCTTTTTAAAGAAGATTTGCAGCGACTGATAGCCCAGATTCAGCATTTCTCCGCGCAACAACTGTTAGTTGTCGGCGATCTTTTTCATAGTGTTGCTAATAAAGAGCTGGATCTTTTTCGCAAATGGAGAAATGATTTTCCGGATCTTTCCGTGCGGCTTGTAAAAGGTAATCATGATATTTTGAATGATGATTGGTATGGTAATGCAGAAATTTCGGTGACTGCAAATAGTTTATTAATAAATGGTTTTTGTTTTACCCACGACCATCAAAAATGTGATACCTCCCCGGAAGAAGAAGATTCTATCAAGTACACTATCAGTGGACATATTCATCCGGGCGTTCAAGTGAGGGGGCAAGGCAGGCAATCGCTTTCACTGCCTTGTTTTTATTTCGGTTCGTCATTCGCAATACTCCCGGCGTTCAGCCGTTTTTCAGGCATCGCATTAATTGAACCTAAACGAGGTGATTGTGTTTTCGCCATTGCAGATAATAACATTATAAAGCTTTGCTGAACCTGTTTAATTAAATTTTGTTTTGGTATTTGAAAACTGCGGGCTTAGTAAGTCGGTGTGGTTTTTTAGTTCAGCTAATGCAAAATAACCAGATTCTCAAAATAGCTTTTGACCCCATTTATGCGCATCCCTTACCTGCAGGCCATCGTTTCCCCATGCTCAAATATGAACTGATACCTGAGCAATTATTATATGAAGGGAGTATTACGAAGGAAAATTTATTTGCTCCCGGTATTTGTGAAGACGAAGTAATACTGTGGACACATGATAGCATTTACCTGGACAAATTAAAAGAGCAGCAATTATCAGCAAAAGAGCAGCGCCGCATTGGCTTTCCGCAATCGCCTCAACTTACATTAAGAGAGCTGATCATAACGCACGGAACCATAGATTGCTGTCATTACGCAATAAGAAACGGAGTTTCTATGAATGTTGCAGGTGGAACACATCATGCTTTTGCAGATAGGGGCGGGGGGTTTTGTTTGTTAAACGACTTTGCCATTGCAGCTAATTACCTGCTTCATCAAAAATTGGCCAACCAGATATTGATCATCGACCTGGACGTTCACCAGGGTGACGGAACGGCAAAAATATTTGACAACGAACCGCGGGTGTTTACGTTCAGTATGCATGGCAGGCACAACTATCCCTTTCGTAAAGAAAAATCAGACCTGGATATTCCTTTGGAAGATGGCACGGATGAAACAACTTATCTCAGGTTATTAAAAGACAATTTGCCGGGAATTATTAACCAGACAAAGCCTGATTTTGTGTTTTTTCTTTCCGGGGTTGATATCCTTGCCACAGACAAGTTTGGAAAACTTGAAGTAACGCTGGAGGGATGCAAAAAGAGGGATGAATTTGTTTTTTCGGTAATGCATCAGCAGCGTATTCCCTGCGTGGTATCAATGGGAGGCGGTTATTCTGAGGATATAAAGATTATAGTGGAAGCGCACTGTAATACGTTCAGGATGGCGAAGGACGTTTACGGGATTTGAGGGGGCATTTGAAAGATCAGGCGTTGACTTCCGAAGTCTGATAAGACTTAGGAAGTCTTGAATGAAGACTCTCTGGAAAGAAGGCAGCCAAGCTATGGTTTTAGACCACCTGAGATTTAAGCACTCTATTGTTATTGCTTGAGATTAGTGTCTTAATTTCAGACTTTCGATAGATCAGGCGTTGACTTCCGAAGTCTTAGAGACTTCGAAAGTTTTGAATGAAGACTTTGGGAAGATGGCAGCCAATCTGGGTTTTACCAGGACCTGAGATTTACCATTCTATCGTTGTTGCTTGAGGTTAGCGTCTCAATTTCAGACTTTCGAAGTCTTGAAGACTTCGGAAGTCAAGTCTCGAAGACTTCGGAAGTCAAATCTCGAAGACTTCGGAAGTCAAGTCTTGAGGACTTTGGAAGTCGAGTCTTAAAAATTTCGGAGGTTAAGTTTTATCAGTCTTCAAAAGTCAACTCAATTCATCCGCTTCTTCAATGTACTAACCTGCTCCTGCAAATTGCTCACAAGCCCGGCCAACTGGTTAACATCCCATCGTTGTTGCGTATTTGCTTTCGTCATAACCATCTGGGCCTGCCATACTTCAATAATATCTTCTGCTTCAACATTATAGGGTTGATAGGTGGGATTATCGCTGATGAGGGTCCATTTGCTTTTAGAGCGGTTATTTTTCATGATCCTTTTATAAACAATGCCCTCCTGCCGGGATACGACGATATAAGTATTGTTCGTTTTTACATCTTCCAGTTTTTCTATTTTTTCTCCTACAATTACAGACCCGCTTGGAGTGGGTAACATCGAATCACCCACAATTTCAAAGGCACGGTAATTACCGGGTGCCAGCATGGGAAGAGTAAAGGTATTTAACTCATCTATAAATTCAGGGTCGGCATATCCAGCCAGGTAACCGGCAGCCGCTTTAATAGGAACAATGTGAATCTCATTAATGGCAGATTCCATTTTCTGAGCCCGGCGTTTTGCCATGTAATTGCCTTTCGTATCACTAAGATCTTTCAATAATAAGTCATCCAGGCTTAATTTGAATATATTGCCAATAAGCTCTAGCACTTCAATACGGGGCTCCGCTCTTTCTTCTTCGTACGCTCCAAGTAAAGAACGTTTTATTTTTAATTTGTTGGCAAATTCTTCCTGCGTCCATCCTCTAAGTTTACGCAGGTATTTTAAATTTCGTCCGGCTAATGGCATGGCTAATATATTTAGTGCTAAAATACTAATATTTTTATCATTACAAAAATATTTTAGAAAAAATACATAATTATATCTCCGTACATATTCATCCTCTGCCAAGCATAAAAGATTGACAGGGTAAGAATTAAACTCTTAACTAAACAGCTATCCTTAGCCGTAGTGATAAAAATCAAGACTTTTATTTTAGCTTTGACAGATGGGTAAAGTTGTAAAAAAGGATAATAAGGTAAAAGATAAGAAAGAAGTTGAACAACCTGTTATCTTGATCACTAATGACGACGGTATTACCGCACCTGGTATTCAAAGCCTGGTGGAAGCGGTTAAGGGCCTGGGAAAAATAGTAGTAGTTGCCCCGGATAAACCTCAATCCGGAATGGGACATGCTATCACCATAGGACAACCATTGAGATTATCTAAAGTTAAATTTTTCGATGATGTAGAAGCATGGCAATGTTCGGGAACTCCGGTGGATTGCGTAAAACTGGCTGTTGATAAGGTGTTACATCGCAAACCCGATCTCTGCCTGAGTGGAATCAATCATGGCGCCAATCATTCAATAAACGTTATTTATTCAGGTACCATGTCAGCCGCCGTGGAAGCTGCTATTGAAAGCATTCCGTCTATTGGATTTTCTTTACTTGACCATAGCATTGATGCGGATTTCACTGCATCAAGGAAGTATGCCCGGATTATAGTGGAAGAGGTTTTACGAAACAAACTGGATAAACATGCTGTTTTGAATGTGAACTTTCCCGCTGTTGCTGCAGATCTCATCAAAGGGATAAAAATCTGCCGGCAGGCATATGCTAAATATGAAGAAGATTTCATAGAGAGAAACGACCCGAACGGAAGATTGTATTATTGGCTCACCGGACAGTTTGTAAATTTTGACAACGGAACAGATACTGATGTATGGGCGCTTGAAAACAACTATGTAAGTGTGGTACCCGTGCAATTTGATTTGACTAATTATATTCTGAAAACTAACCTCGAAGAAACCTGGAAGCTATAATGTTTAAAAAAGATAATTTTAAATTGGGAGTGTTGCTGGGTTTTACTGCTCCGATTCTCGGGTTGATCATTTATTATTACATCAACTTTTTCCCACGCCATGTAAAATTTATGGAATTTCTCGGTTACCTGAAAGAATATAGATCCTTTCTCACAGCGGTAAGCAGTATTTCATTATTGGCTAATGCCGTATTGTTTACTATTTATGTCAACGGCCATAGAGATAAAACGGCTAAAGGCATTTTTTTAGCGACGGTTATTTATGGAATTACGGTATTGCTGATTAAAGTAATAAAATAATCCGGGGAACAACGCTATGAAATATTACATAATTGCAGGCGAAGCATCCGGAGACCTGCACGGCAGCAATCTCATAAAAGAATTAAAGAAATTGGATAAAGATGCTGAAATCCGTTGCTGGGGCGGAGACATGATGCAGGCAACTGGTGCTGTGCTGGTAAAGCACTACAAGGATCTTGCGTTTATGGGATTTACCGAGGTGGCAAAAAATTTGGGAACCATTCTCCGGAACCTGAAGTTTTGTAAAAAGGATATTTTCAATTACCAACCTGACGCCCTTATCCTCATAGATTATCCTGGTTTTAACCTGCGTATTGCCAAATGGGCAAAACCGCAGCATTTTAAAGTTATTTACTACATTTCGCCGCAGATATGGGCCTGGAAAGAAAGCCGCGTACACGCAATCAGGGAAACAGTAGATAAAATGATTGTTATCCTTCCGTTTGAAAAAGAATTTTATAAAAGATGGAAATACCCGGTGGATTATGTGGGGCATCCGCTGGTGGAGGTCATCGAAAATTTTAAGAAGAATACGCAAGCAACCGCTCAGCCTGTACCAAACCCAGATAACCCCGCTAAGATAATTGCTTTGCTCCCTGGCAGCCGCAAACAGGAAATCTTAAAAAAGCTTCCTATTATGCTGGCCCTGTCTTCCATATTTCCTGATTTTCATTTTGTTGTGGCACAGGCACCCGGCCAGGAAGATTCATTTTATACTTCCATTCTGCAGGAGTACAAAAACGTATCTTCTGTAAAAAATGAAACTTACCCCTTACTTTTAAGATCTGATGCCGCGCTTGTTACTTCTGGTACGGCTACGCTGGAGACCGCATTATTTGGGGTTCCTGAAGTTGTATGTTATAAGAGCAGCACCATTTCTTATTGGATCGCAAAGCGATTGATAAAAGTGAAATATATCAGCCTTGTAAATCTTATCATGAACAAGGAGGTGGTCAAAGAACTGATCCAGGATGACCTAACCGTGGAAAACCTGCAAAAAGAATTGAACCTTCTGTTGTATGATGTACACAGGAAAGCACAATTACAGCAGGACTATGCTGATCTGAAGAAATTACTAAGTGAAGGGGGAAACGCTTCGGCGAACGCCGCGAAAATTATTACGAACTTTTTAGCGCGGAATCAATGATGACGGAAGAAGAGTATTTTAATTATCATGATAATCAATGCGATAAGAAACATGAAAATAGAAATACGGTTGATGCCATGCATATATTTCATCCACTGCGTGTTTGGCTGATTGGGGTCTCTTTTTTTTATATAGAGATACTCTGAAATTTGTCTTAATATGCCCATAGAAAAGGTATGAGGTGTGAGGTATGAGGGATGAGCCTTTTACCTTTCAATAAGCAATATTACAAATCTGACTCAAAAAAGTTTTTTGCCGAAAATATTTTTTTACTTCCTGCCTTTTATATAACATCCGCCAATAAACAGAATTATGATCCAATGCCTGACTAAAATGTAGGGGCGTTTGTAGGGGCAGGGCTTGCCCCCGCCCTGACTGCATACGAAACTGACAGTATATTTTATGGGAGACGTCGACAAAATACCACACGTATCC
>JBDSBP010000198.1:0-7422 GCA_039921525.1 Chitinophagaceae bacterium
CTCGCGGAATATATCTTGGTTCCATTTGGATGGATAGACTGGCCGAAGAATACTCCAGGTGAACGATGTAATTGAGAAACCACCACCCTTTCCGCACCATTGATAACAAAAGTACCACGTGGCGTCATGTAAGGTATGTTGCCTAAAAACACATCCTGTATAATTGTTTGAAAATCTACGTGTTCTTCATCGTTACAGCTCAAACGTAGTTTGGCTTTAAGGGGAACAGCATACGTTAACCCACGCTCCATACATTCTTCAATAGTATAACGGGGTGGATCAATAAAATAATCGAGGAATTCCAGCATGAAGATATTACGGGTATCCGTAATGGGGAAATTCTCCTTGAACACCCTGAACAAACCTTCGATATTACGTTTGTCAGGAGTTGTTTCTAGCTGGAAAAATTCTTTAAAAGATTGTATTTGTACTTCGAGTAGATCAGGAGTTTCTGCTAAATTTTTAATTTTACCGAAACTTATCCTGTTTTGCAATTTTGTTGAAGACATATATGTTATAAACCGGTTTTAAGTTATTCGAATCACCTATAAACAAAGCCCATTGAAACAGAAACAAACATACACTTTACGGTATAGGTATATTGTTTTTATATAACAGCCGGCAAAGGTACTTAAAGAAAGAACATCCTGAAAACTTATTTTCTTAATAAATGCGATTTTTGTAATTCGATTTGTTAAAACCAATGATGCCGACAGCAAATGGTCCATTCCTATTTTTTAACCTTATAACCGGCAGTTTTTCCGGCTCCAGTAAAGATCGTTTTCCAAACCAGGTTAAAAAAGGATCGTTGCTTATTTCGTTCGAAAGATGCTTTCTCAATGCGAACAGGATTATTGTTGGTGGGATTTTCTTTTTTTATTACGAATGTATTAGCAATAAAGCTTAGTAGTCCTCTTTTTTTAAGGGTATCATCTGCGGCTTTTAAGGCGGTGACTTTTAGATCGTCATAAATCATTTTTACCGTTCCATTGCCCCGGTAATTATCCCCTGTCATAGAAACATCCACGCTTTTGATATTTATAGAATTAACCTTCAACATTCCAAGCGGAACAGTTATAGCATTAAGTTCTTCCGGCCCTATGGCGCCCACAGAAGCGGTAACACTAAAATTTCCTGTTTTATACCTGGCAAGGTCAAATTGAAAACCAGCAGTAATTGCGGCCTTTTTCATAAACATTGCTTTGGCAGACACTTTCATATAATGATTGCGCCTGATTTGATCCGGATCATTGGTGATATTAGATAATGTTCCCTGGATATTATCAAAATATACAGTGCCCTTTTCTCCCGATTTAGGATTTAATTCCGTATAGGATAGATCAAGGTTATTAATCGAAAGCGTATCTAGTTTCAATAAGAATGGTAGTTTCATTAACAATTGATGAGGATATTTTCCGACTTTCGACCTGGTGTCAATGGGTTGCGACTTATCATTAAATATTATTATTTTACCATTGCGCATCGATGCCTTCTCCACTAAAAAAGATTCTTCTGCAAGAATTGCCCACCAGTTCACCCTGTTGAAATTAACCTGGTCCAGTGACAGTTCAAACCTGTCTTGTTGATGTTTTATTTTCCGGTAATATGCTTCCACTGGAACTCTTGGGGTAAACTGCAGCTTTTTTAGCTCCATTGTTTTATTATTTGTCTGAATGTCAATATCGCCAACCCTAAAACGATATAAACTGTCTGAAGTATTAACTGTATAATCCTTTAGGTTTATCAAACAATTTTTTGCAAACAAAAACCGTTGCCGGTCAAATTGAGAGCTTGAATCAATCAGGATATCAGAAAAGTAGAGTTTGACATTTGACAACCGTGTTTCTTTATTCTTCCGGCTTTTGTTTTTATAAACAAAATCAACATTTTGAAGAATAAGGGTATCTAGTTGAATCCTTGAAATGTCTTTCTGTATTCTTTCGTAAACTGTTTTGGATGAATCTTCATCGGGAAGGTTATAAGGCTGCTTTTTATGCCAGACGGTTATAACAGGTTTATTAATAAAAAGACGGCGAATATTGATTGCCTTATTTGCAAAAAAATCAGCCGGCGCAACATCATCAATGGAGATCTGGCTGATAGTTACATCAAAAATATCGTCCGGGGCTATTTTTGCTTGCTCTAATTGAGCGTACACTGCCGTATCAGGTCTTAAATGGGCATTTATAAGTGTTATTTTAGAACTAACTATATCCGTTTCCAACTTGCCAATTTCCAGGTGGTACAAACCATTTGAAGCGTCCATTACCACTTTATTCAACTTTTCTTTAATCTGTGGCTCGAAATCCTTTAATTTATTTTGGTGCAGGTAATAGAAAAGCCCGGCCACTATCGCCAAAATCACCAATATAATAATCAAAAGTTTTTTCATTCAATAAAAATTATACTCATTAACGTAGCAATTGCCGGCAGGGTATGCAAAATTGGACCTCGTATCTAAGATCAATTCAAAGGAGAACTCGTATAGCCGGCATTCAAATGCTATGCCACGGGAATGTTATTTCAGGAAATAAAAAACCTGGTATTTTCATACCAGGTCCAATTTATTTAGTTATCCGACTTAAAATCTTAAAATAGGACCGTCCTACATTCCAGATTCAAAGTTCTGATGGGCTATGCTTTGAAATTAATTATTCAATTTCAACGTCTGCGCCAGCATCTGTTAGTTTAGTTTTCAACTCATCCGCTTCAGCTTTACTTACACCTTCTTTAACTGCTCTTGGGGCGCCATCAACCAACTCCTTGGCTTCTTTCAATCCCAGGCCGGTAAGATCTTTTACTATCTTAACCACATTTAATTTGGATGCACCTGGTGCTTTCAGTATAACGTTGAATGAAGTTTTCTCCTCAACGGCCGGAGCTCCACCATCACCAGCACCACTTGAAACGGCGGCGGCTGCTGCTGCTGGTTCAATACCATATTCAGATTTTAAGAAATCAGCCAATTCCTGTACTTCTTTTACAGTGAGGCTAACCAATTGACTTGCTAATGTTTTAACGTCTGCCATAATTTTACAATTTTTTCCGCCTTCATTGCTTCCCGTAGGTTTTGGCTCCGGCGGAGTAGTTTAAAAAAATTTGCCTTTATTGACCCTCAGGCCTGGGTATATTTTAGTTTAAAGGTTCCGGTTTTACGTTCAAAGTTATTCAGCTGCGGGAGCGGTTGGTGCTGCGGGAGCTTCTGCTGCTGCCGGAGCTTCTGCTGCTGCCGGAGCTTCTGGTGTTGCGGGAGCTTCCGGTGCGGCGGCTACAACTGCTTCTGCAGGCTGACTTTTCTTTTCAGCATTCTGCAATAAAGCCGCAATAACTCTTTTAGCCGGAGATTGTAAGAGCCCGATGACCTCACCAATCAATTCGTTTTTCGTTTTGATCTTGGAAAGTGAGGAAAGCTGGTCATCTCCAATATAAACATCCCCGTTTATGAAAGCCGCTTTAAGAAATGGCTTTTGACCATTGCTTGTTTTCCTGAAAGAACTGATGATCAAAGCAGGTTCTTTAGGATTCTCGCTGAATAGCAAAGCCGTTACTTTATGAAGAGAATCAAACAGCCCGCTGTATTTTTTTCCATCCAGGCTTTCCAATGCTTTTTTGATAAGGGTATTTTTGGCCACCCTCATTTCCACTTGTTTGTCAAAGCAATGGCCACGGAGAGTATTTACAGATTTAACTGATAAACTTTCAGTATCTGTGATGTAAAAATTATTATATTGGGAGAACTTGCTCTTCAGCAGTTCGATAACTTCATTTTTTTGATCTTTTGTCATAATGCTTTTGTTGCCGTTGTTTGTGAATGCACAAATAACATGTTATTGAATAATCGGTTTGATACGAACAAACCAGTCATTTTAGTGAACAAATGTTTTGGTATCGATAGAAATACCCGGGCTCATAGTGCTGGCCATACTTACAGCGCGCAGGTAAGTACCTTTAGCGGAAGATGGTTTTAATTTAATAATAGCATTAATGAATTCCAGCCCGTTTGCGGTAATTTTTTCGGTGCCAAAACTTACACGTCCAATTGAAGCATGTATGATACCTGCCTTGTCAACCTTAAAGGCTATTTTACCACCCTTTACTTCATTTACAGCACCTGCTATATCGTTAGTAACAGTACCGGTTTTAGGATTTGGCATCAGGTTACGCGGTCCCAATATTTTACCTAATCTACCAATCTTAGGCATCACTGACGGGGTGGCGATGATAACATCCACATCCGTCCAGCCACCTTCAATTTTTTGAATAAACTCATCCAAACCAACGTAATCGGCACCTACTGCAATGGCTTCTGCTTCTTTATCAGCAGGACAAAGCACTAAAACTCTTTTGGTTTTGCCGGTTCCATGAGGAAGGGTAACTGTACCACGAACCGCCTGGTCCGCTTTTTTAGGATCGACACCTAAACGTATATGGAGGTCCACGGAAGCATCAAACTTACAGGTGTTTATTTCTTTCACCAGTACAGACGCATCCTTCAATGTATATATTTTAGTAGAGTCAACTTTTTTATTTGCCTCTTTTCTTTTTTTACTGATAGCCATTGCTCAAAAATTTTAGGTAATAAGATATTATTTCTCCCAGGGCGCCTGACCGTCAACGGTTAATCCCATACTACGGGCGGTACCGGCCACCATGCGCATGGCGCTGTTAACAGTGAAGCAATTTAGATCAGGCATTTTATCCTTAGCTATTACTTCTACCTGTTCCCAGGAAACCTTACCAACCTTATTACGATTAGGCTCTTTAGAACCACTTTGAATTTTGGCAGCGTCCATCAATTGAACGGCGGCAGGAGGAGTTTTGATAATAAACTCAAAACTTTTGTCTGAATAAACAGTAATTAATACGGGGAGAACTTTAGAGATCCTATCCTGGGTTCTGGCATTAAACTGCTTACAGAACTCCATAATATTTATACCCTTAGAACCAAGGGCCGGACCGATCGGGGGTGCAGGATTGGCTTGTCCGCCTTTAACCTGCAGTTTTACGTAACCTGTAATTTCTTTTGCCATTTGACTTTTTTTTGGTGTTAACGTCCTTCTGAAACCTTTTTGGAGCCGAAGGACTCCCAATTCAAACTAAGAACTTTTCTTTGGGGATGCAAAACTAATATATTATCCGCATTATCCAAGAATATTTAAAAGGAGGGGCAGCTATCACCAGCCTAATGGACGAAAATCTCTGGAACAAAAAAAATCATTTATACGAATTGTATAAATGATTTTTTTGTTTTGTTGAATGTTGTAGATCAATTCAATTTTTCCACCTGCATATAATTCAATTCCACAGGTGTTGACCGGCCGAATATTTTAACAGTAACCTTTAACTTCTTTTTTTCATCATTCACCTCTTCAATAATACCATTAAAGTCATTGAAAGGACCTTCAATAATTTTAATGGTTTCGCCTACAATAAACGGCTCAACCATACTAACACCACCAGCTTCAGCCATTTCATCCATTTTACCAAGCATCTTATTTACCTCGGCCTTTCGCAATGCTATCGGGTTTTCCTTACCCAGGAAGTGTATCACATTTGAAGTATTCTTTATGGTTTCCCTTATATCGTCCCCTAATTTACCTTCCAGGATTTCGATCATTACGTAACCAGGGTAATAATTTCGTTCGCGCATCACTTTTTTACCATTCTGCACTTTATAAACTTTTTCCACTGGCAAAAATACCTGTTTAATGATCTCGCTCCAGCCGCTGCGTGAAATTTCCTTGTCGAGGTATTCTTTCACTTTACGTTCTTTGCCGCTCACCACCCGCAGGACATACCATTTAGTATCTTCTTTGCTTACTGCTTCCATAATTAATTATTTAAACAACTTGTAAATGAAATCAAGCAGTCCTTTTGTAGCCAGGTCCATTACAAATACAATGGCAGTGATCAATACAGTTGCCACCAAAACAATAACGGTAGATTGCTGTAACTGTGCCCAGGAAGGCCAGGTTACTTTCTCCATCAGTTCTTTATACGATTCGCTAAAATAAAGCCCTATTTTATTCATAGATTAAATTGGCACGGGCACTAGGATTCGAACCCAGATCAAAGGTTTTGGAGACCTCTATTCTACCATTGAACTATGCCCGTATAAACTTGTAACGACTTACAAAGTTAAAAGTCCTGTGTTCTCCGCACAAGTTTTATTTCCAGTTGCTAAAAAAGTGCCCGCATCTGCTACAGGCACTTTTATTACAATTATTCTGATACAAGATACTTTAATACCCCGTATATTATTTTTTTACTTAAGAATTTCGGTAACCTGTCCGGCACCTACTGTACGGCCACCTTCACGTATCGCGAACTTCAACCCTTTTTCCATTGCTATCGGCTGAATAAGCTTAACAGTTAAGGAGGTATTGTCACCAGGCATCACCATTTCTGTTCCTGCTGGTAATTCAACTTCACCGGTAACGTCTGTTGTACGGAAATAAAATTGCGGGCGGTATTTGTTAAAGAATGGTGTATGACGACCACCTTCATCCTTGCTTAACACGTAAACCTCCCCTTTAAATTCCGTGTGAGGAGTGATAGATCCGGGTTTGCAAAGTACCATACCACGACGGATCTGGCTTTTTTCAATTCCACGAAGTAACAAACCAGCATTATCACCTGCTTCACCCTGATCTAATAATTTCTTGAACATTTCAACACCCGTTACAACGGAGTTCAATGGAATTTCCATTAAACCAACTATTTCAACAGCTTCATTTACTTTAATTCTGCCTCTTTCAATACGGCCGGTAGCCACGGTACCACGACCTGTGATAGAGAAAACGTCTTCTACAGACATCAGGAATGGAAGATCTACCGGGCGGGGAGGTAATGGAATGTAGCTATCTACCGCATCCATCAAGTCGTCAATAGCTTTAACCCATTTTGGATCACCAGCTAAGGCGCCCGTTGCAGAACCCTGGATAACCGGGGTATTATCTCCATCAAAGCCGTTCTTGGTAAGTAACTCGCGGATTTCCATCTCAACCAGCTCGATTAATTCTGGATCATCCACCAGGTCAACCTTATTCATAAAAACAACCATGCGGGGAACTCCCACTTGGCGGGCTAACAGGATATGTTCTCTTGTTTGAGGCATAGGACCATCCGTTGCAGCCACCACTAAAATAGCGCCATCCATCTGTGCAGCACCGGTAATCATATTTTTCACATAGTCAGCGTGACCAGGACAGTCAACGTGCGCATAGTGACGATTGAGTGTTTGGTATTCAACGTGAGCCGTATTAATGGTGATACCTCTTTCTTTTTCCTCAGGTGCTCCATCAATTTCATCATAATTCTTTTTTACCGCTAAACCTTTTTTTGACAAAATATCGGTTATAGCGGCTGTCAAAGTGGTTTTACCGTGATCAACGTGACCAATGGTACCAACGTTAACGTGAG
>JBDSBP010000199.1:0-5138 GCA_039921525.1 Chitinophagaceae bacterium
GCGGATGGATTGTAAACGATCTCTGCGCCATTTAACCCTAAACACCGGGCACCATCGGGAAAGTGACGGTCGTAACATATGTACAGACCTACCTTTGCATACTTGGTTTGAAATACAGGGTAACCGAGGTTGCCGGGTTTAAAGAAAAACTTTTCCCAGAAACCGGAAGTGTGTGGGATATGATTTTTACGGTATTTGCCGAGGTAAGTACCATCGGCGTCAATTATTGCAGCGGTATTATATAATACACCGGCCTGCTCTTTTTCGTATACCGGTACTATTAACACCATATTGAATTTACGGGCGTATTCTGCCATGCGCTCCGTGGTAGGTCCGGGCACTGTTTCAGCTGAATGATACCACGCTTCATCCTGTCCCGGGCAAAAATAAGGAGTGTTAAAAATTTCCTGCAGGCACAATATCTGCACGCCCTGTTTTCCTGCGTTCTCAATAAATGGTACATGTTTTTGAAACATGGCCTCCTTAATTTCGGCGATAGAACCCTCCCCCTCTGTTTTCGCGAGGCTCATTTGAATAAGTCCTGATTTTATGATTCTTGACATAAGTGCATTTTTTTATCGTTTCTATATTTATATTTTTTATTCCTTTGCCGGCAAGGGTTCTTTTAAGCGGATCATGAAATCGGAATATTCCTTCGAGTCAAGAATGTTTGCTATATATTTTCGCAGTTCAGACCTGACTAAAGAAGAAAGATCCAATTCATGATATAATGTATTTAAATTGTTAACGAACCCGTCGTTTTTTAATTGTACACTAACCTCGAACCAATCAACAACAGAAAGTGCATGCCATGATTCCCGGCCAAACTGGTATTGGTCTTTTAAACAATCTATCCATAATACTTTTTTATGATAACCATCAAACTGATCAATGATATTACGGCTCGACCAGCGAGGATCCCTTCTCCTGGAAATAACAGCAATATCAGCTTTAAGGGCAGGCAACAAAACACAGGTGTGGATAGCAGCGCCGTCGCAAAAAATAATTTTGCCAGCAATATTGTATATGGCCAGTTGCTGGTAAATACTATACAGTTCAGGATGCAAAACAGCAAAGCCTTCATCGCGCAGGTAATCTTCAAAATGGTTTTCTCCGATAACTCTGCCTATAGCCATCCTTGACCGTGAAACATAAATTCTACCTGCGTTTTTAAAAACATCTGGAACAGCACGTGGAAACCTGAAACCGGCCATGAATTTCAAAAAAATGTCGTCCGGGTTATTTCGAAGCCTGTATCCATATTTTTGAACGGGGATTATGACCTGGTTTATCTTAACTGTATAATTTATAAACAGAACCCGTTTAAGGGGTATATTAAAGCCGGAAAGAACCTGGTGTATAAAATTTTCATTCTCCAGGTACTTTGGAATTTCCGAATCACTATAAAATAAAATATAGGGATCGAGATCTTTTACGTAGTCATAAGCCCATAATCTACCAAGCGATTCCAATAAAAAGTGGCCGAAGTGGTTAAAGACAATGCCTCCAAATAATACCATCTGCCTGATTTCCGGCGGATCGGCTCCAGGAATTAGAACATCATCCGGGCCTGGCAACTCTTGTGTAAGCTGCCCCTTATCACCCAGGTGAATGCCTTCTTCAAGAAGTTTATGGGTTTTGTTATCTACCAGTCCACCAGCAAATTCCCTTTCCCTTCCTGTTGTTACCGGGTACGAGATAACATCTTTGTAAATGGAAAGCCCTTCTACCAGGTTATTCTCAAGGGCCTTGATTTTTTCATTAATGATATCGTCTGGTATAAACGGCTGCCTGGCATTGGCAATAGCAATGTCAGGGGAATGAAAAAAAAAGGTTGGACTCCGTTTTTGAATATCAACGAAAAATTTGCCGGCTTTCTTTAACTTCTTTCCTGTTTTTCTAAATCCCTTTATATTTTTTAATTTTTCAATGACATTACGCATCATAGCAATTTACGAATCATTCTTTTGACAAACAACCATATGATATTCATGATCTTATCATTGCAAACAGGATCATTGTAAAAATTAAGCAAATTTTTTTATATTTTACCCGTCGATTTTTTTCTTTTGATGAATTTTCCATTCCCTTTCGCCGTCAAACAGTTTCCATCATTCACCACAACATTACCACGAAGTAATACTGTTTTACATTTGCCGGTTAGTTCCCATCCCTCGTAGGCTGAATAATCCACGTTCATATGATGAGACACTACTGAAATGGTATGTTTAGCTGCGGGATCGAAAATAACCAGGTCCGCATCGGATCCTACTGCTATCGTTCCTTTGCGGGGAAACATACCAAATATTTTCGCGGCGTTGGTGCTGGTAATCTCCACATATTTATTTAGCGTGATCTTTTCCTTAAGCACCCCTTCTGAGTACAACAACTCCATCCTGTGTTCAATAGCCGGATGTCCGTTTGGTATTTTGGAAAAATCATGTTCTCCCAGTTTTTTCTGTTCCCATTTAAAAGGACAATGATCGGTGCCCACTACCTGCACTAATCCCTGGTTTATACCGGCCCACAACGTTGCCTGGTCTTTCTTTTCCCGTAAGGGCGGACTCATGACCCATTTGGCCCCTTCAAAATCTTTTTCGTATAAAGATGCATCGAGCAATAAATATTGAATACAGGTCTCTACATAAACCCGCTGATTTCTGCGGGTCGCATCCCGTATGGCGTTAAGGGCGCCTTCACAGGTCATATGTACGATATAAGCCGGGCAACCCGTATAATTTGCCATATCTGCAAAACGGGAGGAGGCTTCTGCTTCGGTCACCTCCGGTTGAGAAAGATAATGGTAAAGCGGGGAAAGTTTTCCTTCCCCCCGGTGTTTTGCCACCAGGAAATCGATCATGTCGCCATTGGTTGCGTGAGTAGTTACCATGCCGCCTTGTACCTTCACTTCATTCATTAGCCCAACCATTTGCCTGTCATCTATCATCAATGCTCCTTTGTAGGCCATGAAGGTTTTGAAAGAAGTTATTCCTTCCGTATCTATTAATTCTTTAATTTCTTTTTTGGTAGATTCATTAAAATCTGTCACGGCCATATGAAAACTATAATCTCCCAGGGCATTACCATTCGCTCTTGACTGCCATTCTTCCAGGGCTTCTCTTAATGAATGACCCTGGGTTTGCAATATAAAGTCGATAACCATCGTAGTTCCACCGAAGAGGGCGGCACGGGTTCCGCTTTCATAGCTATCGCTGGAATAAGTTCCCATGAAAGGCATATCCAGGTGCACATGCGGATCGATGCCGCCGGGAAATATCAACATACCTGACGCATCAATGACCTGGTCTGCCTTATAACCCAGGTTAACACCAATCGCTTTTATAGTTTCCCCGTCAATAAAAATATCGGCCACAAAATCATCCGCCGGTCCGATGATCCTTCCGTTCTTAATGAGTAGTGACATGATAAGGAGTTTCTTTATAGTTTATTGAATTTGTATCAATGGCTTTTTTTCGCTTCATTAAAATAAAATAAGTAAATCCTGAAACCAGGAATCCAACAAACCAGGCATAATTATAAATTTCGGCGAGCCAGGGCCAAACAGCGCCCTTGCTGATCATTGCGGTGGTTGTTAAGAAACCGGGAACGTTTGGCAGAATGCCTGAAAGCAATGCTATGATGGCGACCCAATTGAAACCGTTACCATAACCATAGCGCCCGTTATGTTGAAATAATTCTCCCACATTTAGTTCCTGCTTGCGGATAAAATAATAATCGGCAATCATAATACCACCTACCGGGCCTAACAGGCTGGAGTATGCGATGAGCCAGGTGAAAATGTAACCGGTAGGACTGGCGATCAATTTCCAGGGGAAAATCAGGATGCCAATCAGTCCTGTTATGTACCCACCCATTCTGAAATTTATCTTTCTCGGGGCGAGGTTGGCAAAATCATTTGCGGGACTTACCATGTTAGCTGCAATGTTGGTGGCAAGAGTAGAGATGGTTACGGCGATCATAGCAACGCTGACGAGTAAGCGATTTTCGAATTTCCCTGCCAGTACAAGTGGATCCCAGATCGTATTGCCATAAATGATAGCGGTAGATGAAGTAACTACCACGCCGATAAATGAAAATAGTGTCATGGAAGGCGGAAGCCCTATCGCCTGGCCCTTTATTTGTGCGCGCTGGCTTTTTGCATAACGGGTAAAATCCGGGATGTTTAGTGAAAGCGTGGCCCAGAATCCGACCATCCCCGTGAGGGCAGGAAAAAAATAATGCCAGAAAGCAGCGCCTGTATGAAATTTGGAGGGCTGTGCCAGGATAGGGCCGAGGCCTTTCGCCGCTACGATGGCCCATACCAGCAATGCCAAAGCAGCGAACGGCAGGAAGAAAGCTTTGAAGACCAATAATTTTTTAATGCTATCTACTCCCAGGTAAATAATGTACATATTTAATAACCAGAAAATAAAGAAAGTAATGGCCGGACCTGTTTGAAGGCCGAAAGAATCCGGGAAGATTTGTGGAAGCTTTTCCAGTACGGGAAACCAAAGACGCAACATCTGGTACAATGCATTACCACCAATCCATGTTTGGATGCCAAACCATCCGCAGGCAACGATCGCCCGCAGCATTGCCGGAATATTTGCACCCCGTACACCAAAACTTGCCCTCGCAAAAACCGGGAAGGGAATGCCATATTTTGCACCGGCATGCCCATTCAGTATCATGGGTATCAACACGATCGTGTTACCCAGGAAAATGGTTAGTATCGATTGCCACCAGTTCATTCCACCCTCTATCAGGGAACTTGCAAGCATATACGTGGGTATGCATAAACTCATGCTTATCCATAATGCCGCGTAGTTCCAGGTGTTCCAGGTACGTTTGCTTTGCGGGATCGGCGCCAGATCCTCGCTGTATAAAGTCGAAGACTCCATGGATGAACTTATTCTTTCGATATCTTTCATTCAAATATATTAGGCAATTCAATTGGAATTTAATTATACGTTTAATAATACATCTAAAGATATCACAGCCGCCTAAAAAGAGGGTTCGACCTGTGAGGTCTTCAAGACCTCCCAGGTCTGAAATAAGGGTAGATTCCTCATTCAAGACCTCAAAGGTCGAATCCTCATTTTAGTTTTCGTCAACATGCGGTTTAATTCACATATCCA
>JBDSBP010000200.1:0-9510 GCA_039921525.1 Chitinophagaceae bacterium
ACATCAAACTTTGAACAGATTTCATCCACCGTAAATTTTTCAGCAGGATTATTTTCAATTAATTCCTGTGCGTTAAGCACCTCCTTGTCACTATGCCTTTTTTGCCCGACAAAAATCATGAACTGGTTTTGACTTTTCCTTTCAATATCAATTTCAAACATTTTTGAAGCAAGTATAGACATTTCCCTTCCCAAATGTTTTTCTATTATGTACAAAAGCAAATTCAGGTATGAATATCCGCCACCGCAGGTATAAATGCCGTTTTCATCCGTGATGATAGTATCATCAATGATAATTACTTCCGGAAACATCCCTTTAAACTCATTTTTTGCGGCCCAGTGTATCGCACATTTTCTCCCCTGGAGGAGACCCGTTGATGCTAAAAAAAATGAACCCACACACAAGCATACAATTTCAGCACCGTTGCGATACTGGGTCAATACCCAATCGTTATACTTCGCATTTTTTTCCATTGTTTTTGAAAAGTCGCCGCATAAGAGGGGAATCACTATTACATCCGTTTTCCTGGTTTCATTAATGGTGTTGTTTATATTAATATTATAAAGCCCCCCACTTAGTTTGACCATCTTTTCTTCACCCACAATTTCAACGGTATAAAACGGGGCCTTTCCTCCATACTTTAAAAAATCATTCACCCGGTTAAGAATTTGATAACTGCTGTCTATAGAAGACATCGTTGCGTCATTCAATGCAAGAATGGAGACGTGTTTCATGACACAAATATATTTTAATAATTTGTCGCAATCAACAGGTAAGATTGTCGTATTTACCTTGAGCCGTAATGATAGATAGCCCATAGCTTTACCGACAAATAATAAGTTATCAATTTTACAGTCATTAAAACAAACTATCATGAAAGCGATTGAAATCATCACCATTCCTGTAATTGACCAACAAAAAGCGAAAGAGTTTTATTTGAAACTAGGTTTTAAAATAATTGTAGAGGCGCCCATGGAACATGGGCAGACCTGGCTCCAGATGGCGCTGCCAAACCAGCTTGCATCTATCTCGCTTTTAACTTTTCACGGGATTATTTGCGAAACGGAGGACATTGAACAAGAAATTCTTGAGTTAAAAACACTAGGTATAGAAGTTGGAAATATTGATATCCAACCATGGGGGAAATTCGCATGGTTAAAAGATCCTGACGGGAATGGTGTTTGTCTTCATCAAAAGTAAATTGATTAAGCATCTCCCTGTCTTTCAACAAAGCGCCTTAGCTCCTCGCAAAGTATACGCTTACACGCTTCAGTTGAAGTTGACAGAATGCAGGTTGTCGCCATCTTGGAGATTTCAGCTCAAGGCGCCGTCAAATGTATTTATTCGAAGTTGCAGTGGCGCTTTGACTGAAATGACAAAACTGGGGGAGGATCATAAATGAATTTCAATTATAACTATTAAGTCATGCAGAGATGAAGGATATTAAAGAGCGGAATATCAGGATGCATGCAGAAAGTCTGTTACAGTTACCTTCCTGGCATATTCGTACGGGAAAGCCGGCCTGGATGAATTGCAATGAAATTCTACTTACCTAACTAGCGGTAAGGGATAAGGTTTGCCAGTGTTTTATGATTTAGTTGATTCATCCTCATTTCGCAACAGTTCCTTTCAAACCCTTATCAATAGACACTCCCGGTGATTTATAAAAATGATAACTGTTTCCTCCATTAGGTTGTTTTATTTTAATATCGGTGAATGCCCCACCGGTCAGATCATCCGTAACAATTGCCAACCGGTAATCTTTTTTATCTGCTCTTAAGATTACGTTTGAAATTTTCACATCTTGTGCGTGCCTTATATAAATGCCCCAGGACGGCAACTCTTTAAACATGGAAAACTCAGGGTAATGATCCGGGTATTCGGGGATCTTTTCCAGGTCAGTTAAAGATACTTTAGCATACATAGGATCCCCGCCGCCGGGATGTTTGATCTGCACATTGGTGATCGTAACATTGGTAATCTTTTTGTTTGGCAAACCGGCAATAACAATGGCAGGGGAAACATTTCTTGGCAGGTCTTCTATCGGGCCTTCATAAGAATATCCTGCATCAGCTTTGCCGGCGGGTATTTCAACAACAACGTTCCTGATCGTTATGTTATTCATCCTTGCAGTTTTTTCTCCCCATCGCTCTCCTACCCTTAATAAAACCAGGTTACCGGTGTTAGTAACCTGCAGACTGTCTACTTCTATATTTTCTATAAAGCCACCATCAACAGCTTCCAGGGCAACGGCTGAACGATAGGTATCATACACCTGGTTGTTAATGATACGGACATTTTTGAAACCTCCGAGCGAAGCAGTACCAAATTTTATTGCATTCGCACTGGAGCGGATAATATTGTTCCGAATAAAAATATTATTACAAAAGAATTTCGGGTCATGCGACTTTAAACAAATACCATCATCTGCCGCATCTATATAACAATTGGTGACCGAAACACTATCGCAATCCACTATATCGATGCCATCCTCATTCCAGAAAACTTTATTATCTATTTTGATACTATCTATTGTGAGGTTTTTACACTGGTCGTATGTCTGGTTCCAACTGGACGAATTTTTTAGCATGATACTTCTGATTATAATATTTCTGCAGCTTCGGAAATAAATATTCATCGGCCTCGTCTCCGCTTCCGGCCTGCCAGACCGGAACTGGTCTTTAATAAGACCCTTGTCAATCACATCCACAAAATTCCTGGCAACCTGCTGGCCCTGCCCGTCAATGATACCTTTTCCGGTGATACCAAAATTTTCAACATTATCAGCAAGCAAGAGGGCTGTCATAAAAGGGGCTGACCTGGATTCATAATCGAATGGATTTAAGGAACCCAGCAATACGGCTCCTTCATCAAGGTGGATGGTAACGTTACTGCGCATATGCAAAGTGCCCGTAAGATATCTTCCTACATAAAAAATCAATCGTCCTCCACCTTCTTTGTTTATGTAGTTTAACGCAAATTGAATCGAACGGGTGTTGAGGGTCGTCCCGTTTGAATTTATTCCAAAAAAAGAAGCCGAATAATCTTTGGCATATCCGTGCAGGGAAGTAAAATATAAACTAACAATAGCAAGAATCTTTATACACTTCATTTCTAGTAATTTTAATTAATCTGCTAATACATACCTGGCGTTGTTAAACGATTAAACAACCTGTACAAAATGGAAGCATCTTCTGCCCCAACCAGCACCGGCCATTACAGACAACCGGGCTGCTTCCGCCCCTATTTCCCCGGTTTTGTCATCTTCGTTGCAAATTACAGGTTTGCCAAAGATAAGGGCTTGCTTAATTCTGGCAGGTATATCTTTTAAAGAAGTATTGTTGAAATGAAGAGCGTAAAGCATAAATGACACAAAACGCTCTTAACCTAAAAGGTTTCAATGTTTTGATGATAGCACTACGAACGCAAACCATATAGGATTGACGGGGAACCTTCTTTTCCGACTGAATTTATATGGTCTCGGTGTTATACTGAAAATACTGCCGGTCAAGAATAAAAACCAACCGATGTCGCTCAGCATTTTCAAGCACTACTTCAGCGGAATTTGATAAACTTGATGGAATGATCGAAACTGGTTTAAAAACCCTTATTTCGTTGAGAACATTATAAAGTTCGGATGGCCTATTAGGGACGATGCCTTTATAGCCAATAGTATCATAAAAACTTAGCTGTACCGTTGAAAGATTTTGAATCGTAAGCAGCGTCCAGGCCGCGCCGAAACTGCCATGGAGTCGATCGTCATTATCAGCCGGAAAAGCATCACCTGGTGTTTGATGCCTAATTCTTGATTTGAATGTAATGAAAACGTGAACCTCTTTATCGTCACCGATTTGATACCTTAGTGTTTTTAAAATAGTGCGTTGACTATCTAAATTTTCCAGAATTGTTCGCGTATCATTTAAATGTGCCTGCGGAGTCAGGCTGAAACTTACAAAGTCATAATCAGTATCCCCTGGCAGATTTCTGTTCAGTTCGGAAAAATTACCATCGGTTCCATAACCCACTTTAATAGCTGAAGAAATTCCTTTTAATGCCGGGTACACTATTCTCAACATCCTAGTCGGCGTAAATGCATGATTAACCTGGAGAACCAACACAGATTTTATATCATCTTTTATATCTCTTAATATACGGACGAAGTTTTCTAATTCCGTTTCGTACTGATTGCTAAAATAAATGATGAGCTCTAATTTTGTTTCGAGTTTTTTTGATCCCCTAAGGGCATCTGCTAACTCATCTTTCCAGCCTGTTGCAGAAAGCAGCAATTCAACACGGTAGTGATCAAAAGGCAGGTCCTGTAACAATCTTATCAGTTCGTTATCAAGGTGTTTTTTACCCACCCGGTTATAGCCAATTTTTGGAAATGGCAATTTAGCAGATGTAGGAAGCAAAGATGGTTCAGTCGCAGCTGCATTTCTTTTTGGAATGAGAGATAGTACCATTTTTTGTTCAACAACATCTCCTATTTTCACTTGTACCGGTAACGGAAGCTCAACAGGTGTGCTGTAGGTTTTATACGAATTATCCGACCAGTTGCGCTGGTCCTCCGTTTCAAAAATATCACCATAGAATTCTAACCGCGCATCATAGCTTTCATTCACCGGCCATTGCATTTGCATGATATCTTTGAATGGCTGTACAGGATTCACATACTCAGGGAACATCGAAGTATATTCTGTTCCGTCGGGCCTGTTTATGTTTGCTTCTTTACAAACTGAATCATTTATTGGATGTAGTGCGCATATGCCGATACGGTTACGTTTGAACGAACTTAGTGCTTCTCCTTTGATAGAGAAAGTAATTCTATAATCTTTCGCTTCAATATGAATAGCCGCTTTATAATAAATACCGTTGGATTGAAAAATGGAAACATACCTTATTATAAACCCGTCTTCCCGTTCTTCTATTTTCTCATCTTCGACCTGGTATGGAATGGTGTTCCAGTTCTCATCCCTTACGGCAGCATATATCATCCTGACCACTTCTACGGTGCCTATCTTTATGTAACGCAGCTTTCCGTATTCATACATACAACTGAACGCGCTGGTATTAAGCGTTTTTAAAGGGAGTAACCTGGCGTCAAAAGGAAGATGGATGGTTTTTATCATTTCTTTTTCGGCAAATTTTGTAAAAAAAATCTACGTTGGAACGATCGGTGAGTCTTTTTGTTCCTACTTCTATTTTTACGCCCGCATTTTTTGCTGATTCTGCAAGTTCATTAGACTCATTTGTTGACAAGAGATGTAAAGGCAGGTTATCACAAAACTGGAGATGTTTGATATTATTTTCTATTGCCACTTGAAGCAGATCCATAGCCTTCATTGGTACAACAGGAATAGAACCGGCAAAACCAATGGACCAGGGAAAAGAATATGTGCTTATTCCTAACTTCATCGCAGATGGAAAACTTTATGTAAAAGTAAGCGCTTTGATGAAAGGATACTGTAAGAAATTGCCCATTATCAGAACACTACTATCTAAAACAGGCATTATTTACGTTTCTTCAGAAAACGTTGTGGCAATGGAACGTAACAATTATTAGTTTGGAGGCAGGTAGAGGAATAATTCGAGAAATTACATGCATAGTTTTACCGGGGTCAAATATCAATGAAATTAAACAAATAGATTTTTCACCGAATAAGTTTTATTTTCAGACATTGAAATGCATCCGTTCATGGAATTGCAAGCTTTATTTTTAATACCTATCAAACAGTACACGATGATTAAACGCAGCCACTTCATAAAAACCATATCCCTGGCTACATTAGCTATGCCTTTAGGAGCCTATACCTTAAGAAATCAGTCAACTATGAAGATAGGGTTAGTTACCTATCAATGGGGGAAAGACTGGGACCTAGCCACCATTATAAATAATTGCGAAAAAAGTAAAGTGCTGGGAGTAGAGCTCAGGACCGAACATAAACATGGGGTAGAACCTGGCTTAAACACCCAGCAAAGGGCAGATGTTAAAAAGCGTTTTCAGAATAGCCCCGTGAAGTTGGTAGGTTATGGTTCCAATGCCGAATTTGATAGTGCCGATGTTGTCGTTTTGCAAAAAAATATTTCGCTTGCCAAAGACCTTTTACAACTTAGTCATGACGTAGGCGGAAGCGGCGTAAAAGTTAAACCAAATAAATTTCATGATGGTATCCCGCACCAGCAAACGCTTGAACAAATCGGGCGTTCGCTGAATGAACTAGGTAAGTTTGCAGAAAACCTCGGGCAGAAGGTCAGGCTGGAAGTTCATGGTGAAGGCACGCAGGAACTGATCAACATTAAAGCGATCATGGATGTTGCGGTCCATCCCCATGTTGTTGTTTGCTGGAACTGTAATCCTACGGACCTGAATGGTAATGGGTTTGAATACAACTTTAACCTCGTTAAAGATCGCCTGGGCGATACTATTCATATTCATGAGATTAATGGCAATTACCCTAATAAGGACCTGGCAAGGCTTTTGAACAAAAAAAAATTTACAGGTTGGCTATTATTAGAATGTACCAGTGAGCCAGCAGATAAGGTTAAAGCAATGACAGAACAGAGAGAAGCGTGGGAGGCGATGATTATGACGGCCTGATTTATATTTTTTCTTCAGGCAATTAAATCAACCCCCTAAATAATATAATTATATAAAACACCCTAAAGTTTACTCAAACCCCGAAGGTGTGATATGATTTTGGAATTCCTGGACAATACCACCCCTCGGGGGTATTGTCCAGGAATATATTTTTTTCCAATAATCATCTCCCCCCTCCGGGGTTTTCTCCTCATACCTCATACCTCATACCTTTTATATAACATAAATTTCCCCATTGAAAATGAATGAATACAAATTTTAAAGTTATTAAATTGGTGATGTCGGCCCAACTGGTTTAAGCAGCTGATAGCCGATAGCTGATGGCTGACGGCTCTACTCATACCTGCCTTACCAAATACTTTTAAGCTCAGTAACACTCAACGACTTTATCTTAAAACCCGTCCTTGATTTAATGGTATAATTTGAAAGCAAAGAACCAGGAAAAAATATTTCTGTCATTACCGTAAGCCCGTTGTCGGCAAATAATTCAACCGAGGCATTGTCTATGATTAATGTGAGATCAACAGAATCTTTATCAGAAAAACGAGGTGCAGTATGTTTTCCGGCAAACCCCTTTTCAAAAGACACGTTACCGGAATTAGTACGGTCAATGAAATAATTTTTAGCATCTTTATCGTATCCGATTACAACTTTTTCGCCTGCATCATTTGATAAGGTTATCGCGAAAGATTCTAATTTATCTGAAGTAAGACTAAATCTTGCCGGACCTGAGAATCCGCCGGTAGTTAATTGATCTGTACCAGAAATATTGTGAACGACCACTGGCTTTTCTTCGATCACATTCAGCTCTTTGGAAGGTTGGGATGTAACCAAATACTTATCACCCAGTTTTTCAATTCCTAAATCTCTCGGCACCGTCATCGCACTTCTCCATTTCTCTGTTGGCACTTTGTTAGCATATTGCCAGTTACTCATCCATCCTAAAAAGATTCTCCTGCTTCCTGTATTTGACCAGGTAATTCCTGCATATTCATCCGGACCATAATCAAGCCATCTCGTATCTGTTTGATAAGGAGTAAATTTATTACCATCAAACTGGCCGGTAAAATATTGCGTGGCGGAACCGCCGTTCGGTCCGCCCGGGTTGATGTTTACTATCAATATCCAAACTGGTTTACCGTTATAATTCAACGTAAAAAGATCTGGACATTCCCATACCCCTCCATGAGCACCCACTTCTTTACCGAACTCACTTTCCTTTTTCCAGTCTTTCAGGTTGGGTGAAGAATAGAACGTTATCCGATCTAAAGTAGCAAGCGTCATGATCCATTTTTTTCCGGCTTCGTACCAGTTTACTTTAGGATCTCGAAAGTCTTTTATACCTGGATTTTTTAGAACGGGATTGTTGGCATATTTAACCCAAGTTTTACCTTCATCAAGACTATAAGCAATACTTTGATTCTGGTACGTGGACGTACCTGCTTTTTCACCTTTAGGATCGTGATGTGTAAAGATAGCTACTAAAGGAATTTTACCGTCTTTACCAAAACCGGAAGTATTGTTACTATCAACAACGGCGCTTCCTGAAAAAATATAACCAAGACTATCAGGATAAAGCGCCACAGGCTGATTTTCCCAATGTACAAGATCCTTGCTGGTAGCGTGTCCCCAGTGCATTGGCCCCCACACGGTGCTATCAGGGTAGTATTGATAAAACAAATGATATGTGCCATTAAAAAAGACCATGCCGTTGGGATCATTCATCCATTTTTCCTTTGGTGAAAAGTGGATTTGAGGTCGGTACGGCTCATTGTAGGACAATTGTTTGTCAGGCTGTTTGTCAGCCTGTTTTTCCGCACTGTTGCATGCGATGAAAAAAATAATGGGGATTATGTATGTAAGTTTTTTCATTGTTAATTTTTTATACTGTTTGACAAATCGATGTCTTTTAGGTAAGGTGAAGACACTTTGATAAGATTTAAAATTTCAGTAATACGAACCGTGAAAGGGCGTGATATATTAGCACAGAGTGAAGTGTTGTGAAAAGGATAATATTTGAAATACGGGGTGACCAAAATCCTAAAAAGAGGGTTCGACCTGGCGAAGTTTATCAAACTTCACTGGTATTCAAGACCTCAACGGTCTGAAATAAAGGTAGATTTCTAACTAAGACCTGATAGGTCCTGAAGACAAGTGAGCTTTAATAAAGCGCGCCAGGTCGTACCCTCTTTTATAGTTTTTATTCCGGGCTCACCTATCAATGCCCCACTAATTTTTTCTCCAGCTCTTCCAGGGAAACTCCTTTTGTTTCCGGCACCTTTAGCAACACCCAGATCAATTGCAATACCATCATAAAACCAAAAAACGCAAAGATGGGCCAGGGATTATCTTTGAAAATGCCACTATCCTTATCCAAAAAAACGGGAGTTATCAACGTAATCAAAGCCGCAAAAACCCAATGCGTACTGGCGCCTAGCGACTGACCCATCGCTCTAATTTTATTGGGAAATATTTCTGATATAAAGACCCATATTACGGCACCCTGGCCAATGGCATGCGCTGCAATAAAGAGTAAAAGAAAAGTCATCAGTAGTGTTGGTCCGGCATGGGTATAAAAACACCAGGCTACCATGGCAAGACTAATTATATATCCAAACGAACCGATAACCAATAAGGTTTTCCTGCCCAGCCGGTCAATAAGATATAAACCTACAAAAGTAAAGAGCAGGTTAGTGCCTCCTATAGCTATGGAATTAAACAGTGATTCTTTTGCTGCCAGCCCTGCCCTTTCCAGGATTTCCGGTGCATAGTATAAAATGAAATTAATCCCTGACAACTGATTGAAAAAAGCAATCATAAAAGCCAGCCAAATGATGGTATTGTACTTTGCGCTAAAAAGACCTGTATTTATTCCTGCGGAAGTTTCGTGCCTGAAGCTGGCAAGAATGGAA
>JBDSBP010000201.1:0-7080 GCA_039921525.1 Chitinophagaceae bacterium
GCACAGCATTTGTGCTGGTAACGGGTTATATTTTTTCTACCCGGTTGTTAATGCCCATAAAAAAAATTGCTACCGACGTTGAGGACATCTCCGCCCAAAATCTAACGCGGCGAATCAATACCGGTAAATCAAAGGACGAATGGTTTTCACTCGCCAATACATTAAACCAGCTCCTGAACCGGCTGCAGGAAAGTTTTGAGCTTCAAAGAAGATTTATATCCAATGCGTCGCACGAGCTTTCCACGCCACTTACATCCATTTCCAGCCAGGTTGAAGTGGCCCTGCAAAAAGAAAGGCATGCATCAGAATATGAGACTGTACTTAAATCTATTTACCAGGACGTCAGGCACATGAGTAAGCTTACAAGGACGTTGCTTGAATTCGCAAAGGCATCAGGAAATGCAGGAGGTCTGAAAATAGATCTTGTAAGAATTGATGAAATCATTATGACAATACCTGCCGAGATGGCCAAAATCAACAGTGATTTTTCCGTGCTGCTTCAATTTGAAAAACTACCCGAGACGGAAGAAAGCTTGCTGGTTTTCGGTAATGAAGATTTACTATTCCTCGCGATAAAAAATATCGTTTTGAATGCGTGTAAATATTCGAAGAACCACCAGGCCATAATAGTATTAAAGGTTGAAGAAAAGCGGCTGGTGGTTACCGTAAGTGACAATGGAAAAGGAATTGCCGAAAGTGATCTCAAAAATATCTTTCAACCATTTTTCAGGGTGGAGGAAAATGTAACCGGCGAAGGTTTTGGGCTTGGGTTATCGCTTACTGAGCGTATTGTAAAACTTCATAAAGGCGCCATTGAAGTGGCCTCTCAACCTGGCGTTGGTACAACATTTGTCATCATCCTGCCTTCAGCAAAAACGTTGGTTTGAGCTTATGCTAACGTAATTCTAATGCGTTTTTAATCCATTTTTAAATAATGCCCTGCATCTTGCATGCCTACCCAACCTGGCTGCATATTAATCTGACATTGTTTCTAAGTCAATCTACCTTCGACAAATTTTAAGTTGAAAAAACCGACGCAAGCAAAACAGATATCGTTCATACTGGATGAATACTATCGGGAGAATTATTTGCTTTCAGTAAAAGGAGCAATAGCGACGACGAGGACAATTGATCAATATTCTTTTAACCGACTACCCTTAACAATCGGCATCATGCAGATCTCATTATGCTGATCGTTGCGCGGCACCCTTCCCCTACTGCCAGTCCTTTTCTTCAAGTTCAAAAATTTCGTCTGTTTTGCAATCAAGGATTTTGGCAATTTTAAAAGCTAACATTGTTGAAGGGATAAACTTGCCTGCTTCAATTGCAATGATAGTTTGGCGTGCAACTTTCACTTTTTTAGCTAATTCTGCCTGTGTTAAATTATGCCTTGCCCGTTCAACTTTTATAATATTTTTCATCTCTCTTCATTTAACGTCGTCTGGTACTTCATAAAATAAAAACCGCCTGTTGCGATAATTAACGTTAACGCTAAAAATTGGTACGCAGAAATAGAAAGAATAATATTATTCTCTCGATTAAATCGCCAATTGAGAAAAAGATAATTATAGAGGTGAATAATGGTAAAAGCTACAATAATTGCTCTCGTCAGTGCTTTAAACTTGAGACCTTGTATCATTTCATCATCTGTTTTTTCTTTGGAAAAAAAGATAAAAACAAATCCCCAGCTGAATCCAATAGCTAATTCATTTAAGTCAGAAATCCCCTTCTTATGATATTGCAGAAAAAAGCGAATAATTCCGACTCCAACTATGATCACTCTCAAAAATTTTGTCCAATAGGAATAGGGAAAAGAATTTTGCCGCATAAATGTAATGTTTATAAGACTAAAAGTAATATATACGTTACATTTCAACAAATATAATTTTTAATATATATGATTTCATTTGGTTGTCGTCGGGTTTATTGCCTACTGGTTCAGTCCCGGTTTATCATGTATGGTCGTGATAGTGACTTTTTTGAGCTTGCATTCTTGGGATCAAGGTTAAGAATATTCATTGGGAATATAACAGCAAACAAGCCTGAGGTAGGTGACAGAACAGATTAAAATCATAATAGAGAGTAAACATGTTGCTTTTTTCATTGCGTATTTGTATAGTGATCTGTGTCAAAAAGTATCTGTAATTACAGATGTGTTTTCTTGTAAGCACAAGTTAATCCCTATCATACAACTGCATTAAAACAACATTAGATCAATTAGAAAAGGACGGGGAGCAATAATGTAATTACTGATTATATTTCCGCCCATTATATGGTGATGGATGTTATGAATGATGCTGCCTGTCTTCACGTTAGGCAGATTAATTTTTTTCAGCTATCATTGTAAAAATCAAAGCAACTATGACAGGTATATTGATCGCGCTCTTTGTTATCGGGTATGGTGCCATAGCATTTGAACATGTTTTAAAAATAAATAAAACTGCTCCCGCTTTATTGACAGGTGTATTATGCTGGACAGTTTACATATTATTTTCCGATAATAAGGAGGAGGTCACCAGCCAGCTGGTCGAAAACCTGGGTGATTTTTCCGGGATACTTTTTTTCCTGATGGGAGCAATGACTATTGTGGAGATTATTGACACACATGATGGTTTTGATATCATCACACAACGGATAACGCAAAAAAATAAGCGCAAATTATTGTGGATCATCTCGGTTATTACCTTTTGTCTTTCACCCGTACTTGATAATTTAACGACAGCGATCGTGATGGTTTCCCTTCTCCAAAAAATTATTACCCAGCCGAAAGAAAGATTATATTTTGTAGGCATGATCGTGATTGCAGCAAACGCAGGCGGTGCCTGGTCCCCAATAGGCGATGTTACAACAACCATGCTTTGGATGGGAGGCCAGATCACGGCAGGCAATATCATTAAGGAGCTACTGCTTCCAAGTGCAGTCTGTTTGATAGTTCCTTTGATATTGATATCCCCGAAAATAAAGGGGTCACTCGCAAAAGTGGAGGTAGCGTCAGCCTATAAAGAGATATCCCACTCTTCCACGCAAAAAGCCATCATTCTAATATCTGGTGTTTTGGTTTTACTGCTGGTGCCCGTATTTAAGACGCTCACTCATTTACCACCGTACATGGGGATACTGATAGGGCTCGCAATTATGTGGATCGTCACCGAAAAGCTTGATGGAAAAAGGGAAGAAAACGAACGGTTCCACCTGTCACCGGCATACGCATTGAGGAAAATTGACACGCCAAGCATCCTGTTTTTCCTTGGCATCCTTCTCAGTATTGCCGCACTTGAAAGAACCGGAATACTTTCATCACTTGCCACTCTTATCGACAGATGGATACACAATGAAAATGCGATTGCTATTATCCTTGGGCTTTTATCTTCGATAGTAGATAATGTTCCTTTGATGGCTGCCAGCCAGGCTATGTATCCATTAAGTCAATATCCCACCGATCATTCACTTTGGGAATTTCTTGCTTATAGCACCGGAACAGGGGGCAGCATTTTGATTATTGGTTCAGCTGCCGGTGTTGCGGTTATGGGCATAGCCAAAGTTAATTTTTTCTGGTACCTGCGTAACATCAGTTGGGTTGCCCTTGCTGGTTTTTTAAGTGGCGCCCTTGTTCACATTTTATTGCAAACGATATTGTGATTTGAGCGTATCAATGATTGTCCGGATTTTTGCGCCGGGTGCATAACCTGTGTGAGGCAGCTATTGAAGGGCCCCATTTTCTGAATGGCGATATTCATGGTGATCAGGCAGCCATTTTTTTACATTCGTCCGCACAGGCCTTACATGCGGCCGCGCACTCTTTGCAATGATCGGTTTTGTGTTTGCTGCATTCCCTTCCACATTCATCGCAGGCCCTGGCGCAGATCCGGCAAATGTCTTTAGCTTTATCGCTTCCCAGGCTCATCAGCTGGGCCGCAGAATAACAGAGCGCCGAACATTCCATATCATGCCTGATACAGTCAGCCATCATTTTAACATCCTGCTCCTGCGTACAGGAGGCCGCACAATTATTACATATCGACGCACATTTCAGGCAGGCATCTATGCATGAATGGTATAGCTTAAATGTATTCATAAATGTTTTCTTTAGTAATTCAAAATCAAGAATGGCCAAATTAGAGTTTATCCAGGTAAAGCTGCTTAATATCTTCCAGTTGTTCTTTCATAACCTGGTTACCCGGTTCCAGTAAATCATTAATTTTATCTCTTAGTTCTTCATCAAATAAATTCCGGTGCGTGCTATGAGCTTCTCTCATCACATCCTTATCCAGAGGCGCGTTGTTATACCTGGTAGCAAGTTCACTGTTATGAACATTCAACCGTTGCATGGCAAACTGTCGTAAATCGTCTTTTTCATTTTTCATAAAAATTTTTTTCTAAAATTATTTAAATTGGAATAGAACCGCATTAACGTTGAATTAGAATACTATTAGATTTTAAAGTTTCAAACTTCTTACCTGGGTATGTAATTACGATTTGTTCGCAAACTAAATAAGCGTTTAATTTGGGAATGCAATTACAACTTCCGCTATTTCCGATGGAGTGTGAACTTATATCTGAATGCCTTGGTGTTTATTTTGCACTAAACCCGGAGAAATGAAAAAGGCAGAAAAGATTAATATCAACGATAAGATCGGTCCCGATAAACATTACAAAATTGAAGCGTTCAGGAAAGACGTACGTGTCACCAAACCACATAAGCATAATCAATATTTTGAAATTATTTACTTATCAGCAGGTTCTGGTTTTCACTGGATTGATGAAGTGAAGTATGAGGTGAAGCCCCCGGTATTCTTCTTTTTGAATCGTGATCAAATACACCATTGGGAATTATCAGACGAACCAGGTGGATTTGTAATTATATTAAAAGGCAGTTTCCTGGAACAATCTAAAGATGATGTACTAAAGCAATTATTACAACGTGTTTGGTTTTATGATTGCCTTTATGTAATAGCATCTCACCGCTATGAGCAATTATTGTCACTGCTTGTGCAAAAAACGGCTATTCAAAATTCATATACTGTTCATATAGTTGATGGTTTATTAAAAGCATTACTGGGTGAAATTTCAGGAGTTGGAGGAAAAGAACGTATCCTTCAAAAAGGCGTTCAACTGCAATTATACAGCCGTTATCTCGATCTTATTTTGACCAATGCACCTTTGCAACGGAGAGTACGTTTTTATGCTGCCAAATTAAAAACATCTCCACAGAACCTGAATACAGCATGTCGCCGGGCAATTGGTGCATCTGCCAGCGAATTATTGAACAGGCAAATATTAAATGAAGCTAAAAGACTATTGATCTATACTGCTAACAATATTACAGAAATAGCCTACCAGCTTAATTTCAAGGACCCTTCCTATTTTATAAAGTTTTTCAAAAAAGGACTGCAACAGACGCCGGATGATTACCGAAAGCAAGGTTTTCAAAATCACCATTTATAAGTTCAAAACGACCATGTATTGCTGATGCTTAAACGTTACTTCGCGATGACATTTAAGCCTGCATTATGCAAAAGGAATTTTTTCCAGTCCAAACGAGCCCTTTTTTTAATTTATTTTTTCTGCTAATACTTGTTCAGCCCGCCCTGGCGCAGCCAACAAAACTCTCTCTAAAAGATTTGTTACAAAAGGTGCAGGCAAATCTCCCAATACTGGAAGCCTACCGGCAGCAAGCAATAGCAGCCCGGCAAAATATACAATTAACAAAAAACAATGTTGTTCCTGAACTTACTGCGGGATACCAGATTAATATGGCCACTTTTAACAATATCACAGGGATGAGCTATCCTGGTTTTTTGTTGCCAGTCAGTGGCCCGCCATCGCAAAACAATGATTTGAATTTTGTTCCCGGTTCAGCGTTGGGTGCGCTGGTTAAATGGAACCCTTTTAGTTTTGGCCAGCGGAATGCGTCTATCGAAAAAGCCACTGCCCAGTTTAAACAGGCAAATGCTGTTTACAACGAACAATTGTTTCAATACCAATACAGCGCCGTTAATATTTACTTGGAAGCAGTATATTTTCAGCGGGTTACAAACAGCATGCAGGCTGGTATAGATAGAAACAGGGTCGGCCTTGAACAATCGCTGATATTGGCAGTCAATGGGTTAAAAGCCGGTATTGATACTGCCCAGTTTCAATCTGCCATCGCGCAGGCAGAAATTGATTTGCTGCAAACAGAACAAACATATGGCCAAAAACTAACTGAACTAACAAGGTTGATTGGTGATGTCAATCCCGGTGATGAATTATCATTGAGTGATACTGCTTTCACACAAGCTATCGTTCTGTCAACTGACACAACATTCCTCGCCAGGCAACATCCCTATTATCTAACTCTTGAAGCGCAAAAAAATACCGCAGCGGCAGAACTAAAGGAAATACAAAAATCATGGGTGCCACAATTAGATATTTGGGGGAACCTGTATGCCAGAGGATCAGGTATTAATGAGTTGGGGCAGATAAATAAATCAGATGGCTTTAACCTCTCCCGCACCAACCTTGGTGCAGGATTGCAATTAGCTTTCCCGGTTCTACAGTTTACCAGGGTTAATATAAAGAAGAAGCAATACCTCTCCCTACTAAAGGCAAACGAAGCGAAACTAGCACAAGCTCAATTAGATATCGGCAAACAAATTGAAACGGCCATGATACAATACCGGGAAAATGTAAAGATTGCGGGTAAAACGCCCATCCTGTTGAAATCTGCAAACGATGTGTATGAAGGATTAAAGCTAAGTTATGAAACAGGGTTAATTGATTACACGCGCCTTTCCCAGGCACAGTATGAATTATTGAAAGCAGAAGTAAGTGACGCCAATGCCCGTTTACAGGTATGGCGTTCCTTGCTGGCAGTGGCAGTGGCTAAAGGCAACCTGGGATTATTTATAGATCAACTGAGATAATTGTATGAAACTGATAATAGCAGCATTACGTCATCCTGTCACAATACTGGTTTCAGTACTGGCGATTGCATTTTTCTCCTGGCTGGCGATACGCAATACCAAAGTTGATATTTTCCCAAAATTGGGACTTCCCACCGTATACGTAGCACAACCATATGGTGGATTGTCACCAGAA
>JBDSBP010000202.1:0-5906 GCA_039921525.1 Chitinophagaceae bacterium
GAATGTATAGCATTGTTAAAGCCATGTATGAACTGGCTCTTGAACTCGGCGTTCAATTTCATTTTAATGAAGAGGTGATGAATATAGTAGTGGATGATCACACAGCTACAAGCGTGCTCACAGCATGTTTGCCTGCACACGTTGATAACAACGTTCCCTCAGATCGCATATCAACAGAATATAAAGCCGACGTTATTATAGGAGCGGCAGATTACCATTTTATAGAAACAGTTTTACTCCCTGCACAATACCGGTCGTATTCCGAAAATTACTGGGATAAAAGGGTTTTAGCTCCTTCCTGTTTATTGTATTATGTTGGATTAAATAAAAGACTGGATAACATTCTTCATCATACCCTTTTCTTTGATGTTCCATTTGAAAAACATGCTGAAGAAATTTATACAACCCGGCAATGGCCAGATAGCCCATTGTTTTATGTAAGCGCTACTTCGGTTACAGATGATACCGTAGCTCCTGCGGGTTGTGAAAACTTATTCTTCCTGGTACCGGTAGCTGCCGGATTGGAAGGTGATACGGATGAACTAAGAGACAGGTATTTTGATTTAATAGTAAAAAGAATGGAAAAAGCTATGGGTCAGTCAATAAAGGACGCTATCGTTTATAAGAAGTCTTTTTCAACCCGTGATTTTATCCACGAGTACAATTCGTTTAAAGGTAACGCCTATGGATTAGCCAATACGTTACTCCAGACGGCTGTATTAAAACCGTCGTGCCGAAGTAAAAAAGTCCGCAATTTATTTTATACCGGGCAGCTAACCGTTCCCGGTCCGGGAGTACCTCCATCATTGATAAGTGGTGAAGTGGTTTCTGGTGAAGTGCTTCGCCATTTTTAAAACATTGATATGTTTGAACCGCTGATGGCAGTAATAAATTGATGAAAAGGATAAGTGATATCACTTATTGTAGTAATGACGTACAATTAATAACTGTCGGTATCAGTTACTGTTTAAATGCCTCAATTTTTATACACAAAAACGTTGAACAAAATTTATTTTTTTCAAAACATTTGCTTATTTTCCAAGATATAGTTAAACCAATTACTAATTAACCTTGTTAGGTAAAACATGATGCAATTGTTTCATACTGCCAGTGAAAGATGCAGCCGGGTTACTACTGAAGTTTACAGCACCTCCTTTGCTTCAGCTATTAAATTATTGCATCGCGATCTGAGGCATCCCATTTATAATATTTATGGATTTGTACGATTTGCCGATGAAATCGTGGATACCTTTCATGATTATGACAAATCATCATTATTATCCCAGTTTAAACGAGAAACCTACGAGGCGCTTGATCGTAAGCTCAGTCTCAATCCTATCCTGCATAGCTTTCAACTAACAGTGAATAAATATGCAATTGACCGCGAACTGATCGGCGCCTTTTTTACCAGCATGGAAATGGATCTTTGTAAAACACTATATGATACAAAGAAATACTCCGATTATATTTATGGCTCTGCCGAAGTTGTCGGCTTAATGTGCCTGTATATTTTTTGTGAAGGGAACAGGGTTTTATATGAGGAACTAAAATCGTCTGCCCGATCATTGGGCGCAGCCTTCCAAAAGGTGAATTTTCTTCGCGATATAAAAGCTGATATAACGGGAATGGATAGGGTTTATTTTCCCGGTTGCGACTTTTTAAATTTCACCTTCCAGGATAAACAAAAAATAGAAGAAGATATCCAAAATGATTTTACGGAAGCCTACCAGGGAATTTTGCATTTGCCCATTAAAGCCAGGTTTGGCGTTTATGTTGCCTATAAGTACTATTTCTCCCTGTTCAATAAAATTAAAAGATTAAATCCTTCACGGATAATGGAAGAACGCATTCGCATCCCCAATTATGGTAAAGCCCTCATAATTATGCGCGCCGGAGTGAAAAATAAGTTACATTTAATTTAACTTTACCCCGGATATATTTTCACATCAATTAATTCAACCGTGACAGAAGTAGTATTAGTAAATGAGCAGGATGAGCCTATCGGTACAATGGAGAAAATGGCGGCCCACCGCAAGGCTTTTTTACACAGGGCATTTAGTGTTTTTATTTTCAACGGGCGCGGTGACATGTTATTACAAAAGCGGGCAGTGAATAAATACCATAGTGGGGGTTTATGGACGAATGCCTGTTGCAGTCACCCTTTCCCTGGTGAAGATATACTGCATGCAGCTAACCGCAGGTTACAGGAAGAAATGGGCTTTACCACTTCTTTAAAAAAGGCTTTTGATTTTACCTATAGATCTGAATTTGACAATGGGCTGACCGAATTCGAATTTGATCATGTATTTGTGGGAGAATACAATGGTACTGTTAAACCTGATAAGGATGAAGTGAACGATTATTGTTTTAAATCACTGGCTGAAATAAAGGCTTCTCTTTTATTAACCGGCAATAAATATACGGCCTGGTTTCATATTGCGTTCCCGAAACTGGAAGAATGGATAACGCAAAACAATAAACGCAGTTTTACCTGATGAGTTTTCTATTGTATATATCGATCATTGTAGTGGTATTCCTTGTGATGGAAGGTGTAAGCTGGCTAACCCACCGCTACCTGATGCATGGGATTTTATGGACGCTTCATGAAGATCATCATAACAAAAAGCCAGGCTTCTTCGAAAGAAACGATGCCTTTTTTGTGATCTTTGCCGTGCCCAGTTTTTTCTTTATTTTGATAGGCACCGTGGAAAAAATCTATTGGTTACAGGCATTGGGCTTTGGTATAATGGCTTATGGATTTGCTTATTTTTTGGTGCATGAAGTAATTATTCATCAACGTTTTAAATGGTTTACACGAACAGATAATACCTATTTGCGTACCATCCGCTGGGCGCACAAAATGCATCATAAACACCTGGGTAAGGAAGATGGTGAATCTTTCGGTATGCTGATGGTGCATAAAAAATACTGGGAGAAGATAAAAAGAGATAAGTTCCTGAAGAACCAGCCACAAAGACACTAAGGCACCACGGGCCACGAAGTTTTTTTCGATTCTTTATTTCCCTTCGTGCCTTTGTGGCGAAACAATTATCGCGGAACAAAGAAGAAATTTAATGCCTCATACCTCATACCTCATACCTCATACCCGCGAAAGTTCACATTACGATTACATCATCGCTGGTGCAGGAGCCGCAGGGCTGAGCCTGCTCGTAAGAATGATAACCTCCGGTAAATTTGCTGACAAACAGATTTTGCTGCTGGATAAAGAACCAAAGAATAAAAATGATCGCACCTGGTGTTTCTGGGAAAAAGGACCCGGTTTCTTTGAATCTATCGTATATAAATCATGGTCTTCCCTTTCTATTCATAGGCCAGGCTTTTCCAAACAGTTTGACATTGAACCCTATCGATATAAAATGATCCGCGGCATCGATTTTTATAATTATTGTTTTGCCCTCATCACCTCTCAAAAAAATATTACGGTTTTATATGGCCTGGTGAAGGATATGTACACTGATGAAAACGAAACTTCCCTATTTCTTGGTGACCGGAAATTTACGGCAGACTATATCTTTAACAGTATTATTTTTGACAAACCACCGCCTGGCAAGAAGGAAATTTATTTATTACAGCACTTCAAAGGCTGGGTCATTGAAACCAGCGAATCCATCTTCAAAGAGGAACAGGCAACCCTGATGGATTTCAGAGTAACCCAGGGAAAAGGAACCGCCTTTGTGTATGTTATGCCCTTTTCAAGCAACAGCGCCCTGGTTGAATATACCATGTTTAGTGAACAACTACTGCCGGATAGTGATTATGATAAAAATTTACGCGATTATATCGACAACCAGCTTCACTGCAAGCAGTACACCATAACCTCGGAAGAATGGGGCATAATTCCAATGACCAATCACCGCTTTTCGACCAGCAAAAATAAAATTATCCATATGGGTACCGTTGGCGGACAAACGAAAGCCTCCACCGGGTACACGTTTCGTTTCATACAAAAAAATGCGGCTGCCATTGTGGAGGCATTATCAACGGGCAGTAAACAACTTAACCAGCAAATGTCTTCCGGCAAATATCATTTTTATGACAGTGTACTGTTGAACGTATTGGCAACCGGCAAGCTCGCCGGTGACAAAATATTCACCCGGTTGTTTCAGAAAAATCATCCTCATACCATTTTCCAGTTCCTGGATAATGAATCTACCCTCTCGCAAGATTTAAAACTCATCAGCACCCTTCCAACCATTCCCTTTCTTAGAGCCGGTTTACAAGAGCTATTATAGTATTTTCGCCACTAAGCCACCCAGACCATTAGATTTTAATTATAAAGATATTACGGTTTCTATTAAATTTGTGAGATTAGAGTAACTTCTCATGATTTTAGCTGAAAGCCGATAGCCGATAGCTGATAACCGATTGCTGATAGCTGAAAACCGATATCGCTTGACCAAAAAGAAATTAAATGCTACTACTAGGTATAGATGTTGGCACTTCTTCCATAAAGGTATCGTTAGTTGATGCGCACTCGCAGAAATGCATTGCTTCCGCACACTATCCTGAATATGAAACACCCATCTTATCTCCCAAACCAGGGTGGGCGGAACAATCTCCTGAAATGTGGTGGGATCATGTGCAGCATGCCATTCTGAAAATGCACGAACAACAGGTATACAACGCCTCTGATATTGTTGCCATAGGAATAGCTTACCAGATGCATGGATTGGTAGCAGTTGATAAGAACCAGCAAGTTTTATTTGATTCCATTATATGGTGCGATAGCAGGGCCGTGGAAACCGGCGAGCAGGCCTTTCACACCATTGGTGAAGAAAAGTGCTTGACCCATTTATTAAATTCTCCGGGAAATTTTACAGCCGCCAAGTTGGGATGGGTGAAGAATAATAAACCTGATCTCTACGATCAGATCGATAAGATTATGCTTCCCGGTGATTTTATTGCCATGAAACTCACAGGCGAAATTTCCACCAGCATAGCCGCACTATCTGAAGGTATATTCTGGGATTTTAAAGAAAACCGGCTTTCCGAAGATATACTCAGCTATTTTAATTTTAATAGGGACATCATTCCTGCCACCAAAGAAGTATTTTCCGAGCACGGTTATCTAAATGATGATATCGCCAAAAAACTTTTTTTAAAAGCCGGGATTCCTGTAACTTATAAATCAGGCGATCAACCTAATAATGCCTTATCGCTCAACGTACTGGAACCCGGAGAAGTAGCTGCAACTGCGGGTACCTCAGGGGTCATTTATGGCGTTAGTGACCATCTTACATTTGATAAGGAATCAAGAGTTAATACATTTGCCCATGTTAATCACTCCGCTACTCAAAACCGCCTCGGGGTACTATTATGCATTAATGGTACCGGTATCCTGAACCGGTGGGTAAGAGATTTGATGGCGCCAGGTAAAGGGTATTCCCAAATGAATGCGGAAGCGGCAAAAATTAACCATGGCAGCGATGGTCTTCGGGTATTACCCTTTGGCAACGGTGTTGAACGCATGCTGCAGAATAAAATGGTAGGCGCTCATTTTCATAACATTGATCTTAATCTTCACACACAGGCGCATATTTTTCGTGCCACCCAGGAAGGCATTGCCTTTGCTTTCCGGTACGGGTTAGATATCCTGCGGGAGAACGGTATGAATCCTACTGTTATCCGTGCGGGAAAAGCCAATCTTTTTTTAAGTGAATTATTTACAGAAGCTTTTGTAAACGCAACACAAGTGCCGGTGGAATTATACAGCAGCGATGGAAGCGTAGGCGCAGCCATAGGAGCGGGTATTGGAGCCAAAATATATCCTTCATCAAAGGAAGCTTTTAAAAATGCGAAAGCCATTCGCCTGGTAGAACCCGGTAATACAAACGAATACGAAGCCTACTACCAGGATTGGCTGAAGTTTTTGAAGAAGCAATTGG